>JAHDBS010000323.1 GCA_020630225.1 Anaerolineales bacterium
TGCCAACGTCTGTAAGCCTGCGCTTTGCTCTCCCGCGCTAAATTCCAACATCGCTGCTTGGAGCGTAGGCAGGACATCATCGTGCAGCAATCGGCGTACGCGCGGGTCGTGCAACCGCTGTTGGGTTAGGTGCTCCCGCTGCAGCAACACTAAGCGCTTGGCAATCTCAGCCGTCATTTGTTGGTTGAGCCATTGCTCACCCACAGCCCGCGCCAGTTCAATTTCTTCAGCGGTGTAGCCACTATTATTAGCCCGCTTCTGCAACAGTAATGCACCAATCAGGCCTGTGTCTGACCGTAACCCCACCGCCCAGTCAGAGACTTTGGTCTTATAAGGCACAATCTCATTCCGCAATAATTCCGCCTGCACTGCGACATCTATGACCACATCACCAGTGGCAACCAATGTGGTTGCTGCTCCTAATGGCACAAGCTGCAAGTGAGCTGTCTGCAGAACGTCTTTGGCAAAAGTCTGTAAGCGCTGCTCACGTTCGGTTGAATGCTGTGTCGTTGCCGTTGAAAACTGATGCGGCGTCTGGGCACCAATGAAGCGACGTAGCCGCTGAACAAAACGCTCTTGCTCCCCTAATGCCCGCCAAGTAGACAGCGCGTGAAAGGTAACCATGATGAGTCCGCTTAATAAAATCGCATAAATCATTGGCAAGCGGAGCGCAAACGGCAGCGTAATAGCGATGCTAAATCCAAAGGCCAGAATTACCAACCGCCGCCACTCACGCTGGAGTCCAGAGCGTGGCAATGGGCGCTCGGCAAAAATTTCGTTGACGGCTAAGGCCTGCCCCAAGCTGTAAATACCAAAGCACAGCAAGAGCAAAACAACACCGTCTAGGGTGACAAGTAAAACGTCAAAGGCTTCATAAAAATTACCTCTAGCGCCGCCAAATGGGGCAGGCAGAATGCCAACAAGCACGCCCAATAACGCTAACGCGACGCCCCAACTGACAATATGCAAACTTAGCGATGTAAAAAACAACCAGTGATCTTGAGGAATTTGCTGCATCTGACGGTAAGCATGCCAAACGCTGAAGAAGGTAATCGCAATGACAAATGGTACGTATCCAAAGAATGCACTGGGCTGTACAGTCGTGGGATACATGATGAGGATGATGTCATCGGTAAACAGTGTCGCGGCTAGCATTATCACCGCAGCAAGCGTAAAAACAATCAGACCTAACCGTCCAACCTGTAACCGATTATCACGATGCCAAAGCAGCATCAAATGCCAGCCCAATGGCAGCAAGACAATGGCAATCCAGCCTAGTTTCCAGAGCGTAAGCAACTCCCGGTCTAGGGTTTGGAGTAACGTCTCGCTACGCACAACGCCATCTGCAATTAGCAAAGTGTGGCGCGCAAAAAACAAGCCGCCGCCAACAAGCCCTAATGTGGCTAGCCAAACCCCAAGCGTGCGACGAGCAGCATTCAAGGGCACTGTGATCGCTAGCCACAGCAGCAGAATAGTGTTAGTAAGGGAGAGCGGGATTAGAAAAATCATCTAGATACCCTACAGTTTTGAAACGCTGTGAAACAATAGGGTCGTTATTCAATGTGCGACAGCACCATTGACTGTTAGCTATTGAAAATTAAATCGCTCCCAGTCGCCATTGGCATTCAGCGCTTTTACTGACCCATCAGCGTCCCATTGCAACATGCGCCCCGTTTTGACGATGAGCGCTGCCCGAGTACGCGCTGTCTTCTCATCCATCGCAGTTGCTTTCAAACCCCAGACTGTGTAAATTGCGCCATTCACGCGGCTAATTGTGCGTTTGTCTTTGAACCCTAAACTCTGTGCAATTTGCGCGTTGGTGAGTCCATTGGCAATCATCCGGGCTACGACTTGTTCATTGGGTTCCAACAAAGACATCGGATTATTTGCGTCTTGCACGCGCACTTCATTGACGCGAATTTCAATTTCAGGATCAATGAAGCTGCGCCCACTTATTGCGTCGCGCAGTAATGGCAAGAGCATTTCCGGCAAGAGGTAATTGGACTTCCGCACATAGGCATAGTGGCTCAGAATGCCAGCGTGTCGGAAGTCTCGAAAGTAACGGTCATCATCTTGAATGGAGTAAAACACCACCGGCTGCCGGGGCTGTTCACGCCGAATGGCAACCGCACTTTGAATTCCATTCCGATCTGTAGCCAATTGCACATCCATCAGAATGACATCCGGGGCGAGGTCTAAGGCCATTGCAACTGCACTGTCACCATCGGCACAATCACCAACCACGGTAACATCATCAAAACGATCGAAGCCGGTCTTTAGCGCCATGCGTAAACGGTTGTTATCTTCAACAATCAAAAGGTTCATTATCTCTATAATGCCGTTTGCGGCGCTTCAGAGCAAGCACTCAGGTGCTTAAGACTGCGTCCTCAAGAGGTCGAAGTCAGGGTAACGGCGCACTAAGCTTGAAACATGAGTTCAATTTCAAGCCAATTCTTTCGCTGGCGCAAGCGATTTATTGTCAAGCTTGCGCCGTTCTTCATTCGTCAAATCGGCAAAGTGTATGCAGCTAGAACCTTTCCATGGACCATGGCCGACTTACATGCGATGCCAGTCAACTCCCTTGGAAAATTGACGGCCGCACACCTCGAAAAGCTGTCGTTCAGCCTATTGACACATCATGAAACGCATGACTTCATTCACACATTGGTAGGCTATAACAACACGCCAACAGGCGAAATTCGCTTACAAGCCTTTATGTTTGGCAATGGTGGCGGCTCACCGTTTGGGCGGCTTTTGTTTATTCCAGTTGCATTATTTTTACCGGAAATGTGGCACCTATTCAAAATAGATATTGTTGCTGGTGCGCAAGCCAAGCTGCTGACGCCCGAATGCATGATTAGCCTAGCGCCCTTGGATATTGAAAATGCCAGAACATATTTGGAAATCACGCCTATTCAAGCCCGAGTTGGATTACGTAATGAAAATAAAAAAGCCAACGCGTTATACGTTGGCTCTTAGTCAGCGACCGGTTACAGCAAGTAATTAGCGACGTCTAAAAACAATTCCGATGATAATCAGCAAGACAATTGCGCCAACCAGCGCTGTCGCGATTGTGCCAAGAAATCCGCTGCCAATGGTGACGCCTAATGTTGTCGAAAGCCAACCACCTACGAACCCACCCAGCAATCCGACGATCACATTTCCAATGATGCCAAAGCTACCACGGCGCATAATGCGTCCTGCCAACCAGCCAACAAGACCAGAAACAATGAGTGAAGGGATCAAAGGTAAGATATCGATTTCCATTTCGGAAGCTCCTATTACATAAAACGTATTTACTCAGCAGTCGTCTTGAACTTTGATGCGCTGCTAAGCAGTTACCGTAAAACTAAGTGAATAACGGCCAATTGCCCGTCTTATCCTTTTAGACACCAAGCCCGGTTTCACGACACTGAAAATTCAATAAGTCCCCAAAATATGACCAAGTCAAACCTGACATTTTCACCCAACTCCCTATTGTGGCAAATCAATCAAGAGCTGTTGATTTTTACGTTGGCGACCCGCGCAGTGCTTTTAGAAATGGCGCATCCGCTTGTTGCACAGGGGATTAGTGACCACAGCAATTTTCGCAAAAATCCATATGGACGCTTGGTGCGTACAATGTTGGCTGCATCAGCGGTCACCTTTGGCACCCGCAGACAAGGCGCTATCGGTGCGAAGCACGTGCATCATTGTCACCGTGAAGTAAAAGGCACCTTGGACTATGCCACCGGGCCATATACAGCCGGCACGCCCTACGATGCGTTCGATCCGGCACTGCGACTTTGGGTCTTTGCCACCTTGGTTGACGCTCCGCTCACGGCCTATGAACTCTTCGTTGCGCCACTCACGCCCGCCGAAAAGCGCACCTATTATGTCGAGTGCAAAACTCTCGGGCGCATGCTCGGCGTGCCACCCAAAACGCTGCCAATAGACTGGCCAGCCTTTGATACTTACTATCAGGATATGCTGCACAGCGACACCTTGACTGTTGGGCAAACCGCCCGCGAACTCAAAGATGCCTTATTTACTGTCCCCGGTGGGCGGGTCATCAAGCGATTAAGCTTCATCAGCATTGGGCTGTTGCCAGCGCGCATTCGGACGGACTTTGGCTTCACATGGACAGCTGCCAATCAGGCAAAGTTGGAGCGTAACCTTGGGCGCTGGCGCTGGGTTCGCCAACGTGTGCCGCTCCCGTTGGCTGTCTCGCCAGTGGCCACATGGCATCAGTGGCGCGGCGCAAGCGTCCTGAACGCTAATACCACGACAAAATGACCACACTCGACGATACGTTTCAGCCGCCCTGCCAACATCGGGCCAAACATGCGTGACTTAGATGAAGCTGTTAGGCAGTTAGGCGTGCAATTTCCTGCTTCAACCGCGCGTTCTCAGCCGCTAAGTCTTTCAATTTTTCGTTCACAAAATGCTGCGCTTTTTCAATATTGACCAATTGCGGAATATATTTCGGGCAGTTCCAATCAATCGCGACCACGTCAATCGTAGCAATGCGTTCCACCTTGCCTTCGCCTGAAGTTGAAACCAAGTCAGCCACGGCAGGGTCCGCATCATCAAGGGTTGTCATGGTTAAATGCCCTAGCATCTTCATCCGAGCCCGATTTTCGTAATCCATCAGGAATAATGCGACACGATTGTCATGCCTAGAATGCCCCATTGTGACAAACTGCCGATTGCCTGAATAGTCGCCAAATGCGAGCGTGGTTTCATCCAACACTTTGAGAAATCCTTGCGGCCCTCCCCGATGCTGCACATATGGCCAGCCTGTTGAGCTAACCGAGGCTAAATAAAAACTTTCGCGTTCTGAAATAAACGCGACTTCGTTCGGCCCAAACCCTTCCAGCGTACGCTGCGCATACATCTCCGCATACCGCGCCCCAATCCCAATTTCGTCTTGCAAGGCCCGGACGTCATCTACAAACAGCAATTCACCATAATTTTGCATAAGCTCTTCCTCTCACTAAAATTTTGTTTACAACTACTGGTAAAGCATTCAGAAAATTTTCTGGAGTTTTTCCAACAACTCGGAGTGTCATTCCCGCGCAGGCGGGAAACCATGTGCTGACTGTGTGTATGGATCCCCGCATCCGCGAGGATGACACTTAGGTAACTCTAAGTTAATTTCAAAATTTCAAGAAATTTTCTGAACACACTAGAACTTCAGCGTCTAGATAGTTCTCTGAAGTTGTCTTGGGTGACGACAATGTCTTTCTCGTCGCCCGCACTCACGCAGGTGGGTGAGTCGGGGATCCATATACATAGTAAACACATGGTTCCTGACTTCCCAGCCGTCTCGAGGACAGTCCTCGGGAATGACGCTCTGCCGCTCATGAAAAATCCACAAAACTTTTTAGACACTGTAATTATTCTGAGGTGCAACGTCCGCAATGTATTACGGGACTATAGAAAATAGTAGACAGAAAACGCTATTCACTTGGATACAGCGTCACCCGCTCATGCTCATGAGCATCGT
>JAHDBS010000324.1 GCA_020630225.1 Anaerolineales bacterium
TGATTTATTCTGAAATGTTCTCCGCTGTACAACCTTATACTGCTGAATCGCCCACTTATTTTCTACATTCTATTAGCTCGTATCAACAGCGTGCCATTAAGCACTACATATTGCTGGACTTGGTTGCCCACATTGGGATGGTCTTGTCTTTACTGTTCCTGTCTGACCAAGCGCAGTCAGTTTTACTGGGTTTAACCCCACGCGTCATTCTGTGGACAGGACTCATGCAGCTAGGGGCCTTTTGGCTGCATCAGCGGGCGAATTTTCAAGGAGCGGTTCTTATGTCGTTCGTTGGTCGTGTGCTGGGAATGATAGGCATTACGCTGATGGGCGGTGTGTTTGAACTATCACTGATCCCACACATGTTCGTACCGCTGATGTTGCTTTCATTCATCATGGTCTGGCGACCCATGCTGTGGACTGTGGGGCTTTACTGCGCCATGTGGCTTGTGTTTGCACTGGCGTTACCAATTGAAGACGAAGTAAGCAGCACCTCAATTCTGTTTGGGCTGGCCTTATTAGTGGGGTATGGCGTCATTTCTTACCGCGCACGTTGGGAGCAAATCGTTGCGATGCAGTCGACTGAGGCGGACTGTAACCGCTTACGGGCTGAACTGCTACAGTATGCAGCCGGCTATGCCAAGATAGAGAAACAGTCAGAAGCGCTAAAAGTCTTTGTTGCTGACTTGCAACATGACTTGCGCAATCCGCTAGCTGCTATCTTGCTCAAAGTAAGCTCACTTGAACGCTATCGAGATCGCATGACGCCAGAGCAGTATCAAAAGTCGCTAACAGGCATTCGGAACTCGATTCACCAGATGAACATCACCTTGGTGGACGGTATTGAACTGCCTAATGAAACGGATTAAGATCGAATTACACCAAATACTTGACCCTGAGGTCAGCATCGCATAGAATTTTCGAACATTGATTGCCGGAGTGGCGGAATTGGCAGACGCGCACGACTCAAACTCGTGTTCCTAACGGAGTGTGGGTTCGACCCCCACCTCCGGCACAATCAAACGCGGAGCGCTTAGCGCTCCGTTTTTTGTTTCCCTATGATTTATCGTCGTTGGTTCAAACGCCTTTTCGATCTTGTGCTCGCTAGCGTGCTGCTAATTTTGCTTACGCCAGTGTACGCAATTGTGGCAGTCCTCGTACGAACCAAATTGGGCAGCCCAGTCTTATTTCAACAGCCGCGCCCTGGCAAAGATGGTGTTGCGTTCAAGCTCATCAAATTCCGCACCATGACCGATGCGCGCGCCGAAACTGGGGAACTATTACCAGACTCGGTGCGTTTGACCGCGTTTGGTCGTCTCCTCCGGTCGACAAGTCTGGACGAACTCCCAGAAATTTGGAACGTTTTCAAAGGTGAAATGAGTTTCGTTGGCCCTCGTCCTCTGCTAATGCAATATTTGCCTTTATATTCTCCAGAGCAAGCTCGCCGCCACGATGTGCGACCAGGCATTACGGGCTGGGCACAAATCAATGGCCGCAACACCATTAGTTGGGAGCAAAAATTTGCGCACGACGTTTGGTATGTTGAGAATCTCTCCCTTTGGCTAGACCTGAAAATTATGGTGCTGACCGTGTTGAAAACTGTCCGACGGGAAGGGGTAAACGCCGCCGATGGTCAGACGATGAAACCGTTTACCGGGTCTGAACATTAGCTCCCCATCAAACACGGCCTGTGTGTCGTGTTTTCATTCCGCCAATTTGTATGAACCAATCGCTAAAGATGCAGCGCCTAGATTGGGTGTTGCTGGCAGGGTTAGCTACTCTGTGGGGCAGCTCTTTTCTGTTAATGAAAATTGCAACGACCGCGTTGCCTGTCTTTACCGTGGTGTTAGGCCGCATTGGAATAGCAGCATTGCTATTGCTCGTGCTTATTCATCTGCGTGGTCTGCGGTTGCCGCGCACACTTTCATTTTGGGCGGAAATGTGCGTGATGGGCTTGTTACGCGCTGCGCTACCAGTCTCGTTATTTGTCTGGGCCAGCACCCAAATTGACAGTAATGTATCTGGAATTCTAAATTCCACGACGCCGCTGTTTACGGCCATCATTGCGCACGTCTTCACCACTGATGAAAAGCTAAACCGACAGCGGGTGATCGGGATTATGTGCGGCATGCTGGGCATTGTTGTGCTGGTTGGGGTCGATGCACTGGCGGGGCTAGGCCAGAATGTTATTGGTCAACTTGCGGTTCTGTGTGCGACCTGCTCCTACGGATTAGCAGGCGTCTATGGCAGAAGCCTGCGTAAATATCCAGTGTTGGTCACTATTACGGGCATGCTGCTCATGGCGACTTTGCTGATCTTGCCAATTGCAATTTGGCAGGCGTCGCAACTGACGCTGTCCTTTACCGCGCAATCTACAGCTGCGATTCTGACGTTAGCAACACTCAATACCGCAGTTGCTTATGTGGTTTGGCTAACGGTTGTACAGCGTGCCGGGGCGTACAACGCATCCCAAGTCACGTTTGGCATTCCGTTTATTGCAATTGTGTTGGGCTATCTTGCCCTAGACGAGCAGCTCGGGTGGAACATGCTCGTCGGGCTTTTACTTGTGTTGTTTGGGTTAGCAGTCGCGCAAGGTCGGTTGCGCCGTAGACGTGTGACTTAGCTGAGCGCTTGCTCAAAATCAGCAATCAAATCATCGGGGTGTTCTAAACCGACAGAGACGCGTAATAAATCCATTGGGGTTTTGGTACCTTCGCCTTCTACCGGGGCACGGTGTTCAATGAGGCTTTCAACGCCCCCCAAACTCGTTGCGCGCCAGAATATCTCCGTTTTTCCCGCCACGCGGTCAGCTGCCTCTGCGCCACCTTTGACCTGTACCGACAACATCCCGCCAAAGCCTTGCATTTGTTTCGCCGCCACAGCATGTTGCGGGTGACTCGCTAGCCCAGGGTAATGGACTGTTGCCACGGCTGGATGTTGTTCCAGAAATTGGGCAACCTTCATCGCATTGTCACAATGCCCGCGCATGCGATATGGCAAGGTGCGAATGCCGCGTAGCAATAGCCAGCAGTCAAAGCCACTCGGGACAGCCCCGCCAAACTCTTGCTGTTCACGGATATCTGTCCAGTCGTCATCGACTGTGCGGGTGACAACGACGCCCCCCGTTAGGTCGCTATGACCGCCCAGATACTTAGTGGTGGAGTGCACGACATAGTCTGCGCCGAGTTTGAGAGTTTGCTGTAACAAAGGCGAGCACCAAGTGGCATCCACGCCGAGTTTGGCACCGCGGGCGTGTGCAATCTCAGCAACAGCGGCAACGTCGGTCACTTTCAACATGGGATTAGACGGTGTCTCGGCCCAGACCAAGGTGGTGTTAGCTTGCATTGCGGCGCTGACCGCCTCTAAGTCGGTCATGTCGACCATGGTGTGCGTCAGTCCCCATTTGCCAAGCAATTCCGAGACAAGTTTGCGTACCCCAAAATAGGTGTCGTCTGGCAAGATCACATGGTCACCGGCTTTTAGCGCTTGGAATACGCTGGCAACGGCTGCCATTCCAGAGCCAAACGTGCAGGCATCAGCCCCGCCAGCTTCTAGAGCGGTCAGACATTCTTCCAGCGCCCGCCGATTGGGACTGTCAGAACGGGAGTAGATGTAATCGCCAGCATTGCCCCGGACAAATGTCGAAGACAAATGGATTGGTGGCATGACAGCGCCAGTTTCAGGGTCTTGGTCACGACCAGCTTGAATAGCAATGGTTTCAATGTTCATCAGATAGCTCTATTTAGGTGGGGAAAGGGCTGTTTGGCACGGTGTGGGCGTCTAATGTGTCAGAAATCTACATCTTTAGACCGATGCGCGTTCAAGGGTCGCCCCTTACAATTTAGATATGCGCTCACTTCAGTCACGGCTTACCCTTTCTCATTTACTTGTTACGCTGGCCTCAGTTGCAATTATGCTGGTCTTGACCATCGGTGGTTATTTTACCTATCTCAACACCCCGTGGGCGGCAAGTTGGGCGCGTGACTATACAGTAAATGTCGCGAGTGTCTTGTCTGAATTGCATGAGGGGTACCCAACGCTAGATCTTGCGCTTAGTGACGAATTTATTTATCAAAATGTTCAAGGCTTTGATATTGACCTGGACGAGGAGTATTACTTAGCTGCTTATTTAGATCCAGAAGAATATATGGCTGTCCTGACGCTAGATGGTCAGATTATTGCGTCAAATTGGGACAGCCCAGAAGGCACGATCTTAGAAACGGTGACATTTCCGCGTGCTAATCAGCGTGATGTTGCGTTCAATCAAAATGGGTTTCACGGTGGCTTAGCTGGTATCCGAAATGGAGACAATGAGCTCATTGGTTGGCTGTATTTCGAAGGCAATGGCGATGACATTATGTTTGCGCTAGTCCAAACAGCACGCACAATGGCTATTCCCACCGTCTTGTCGGGCTTGTTAGCAGCGATTGCATCGGCCTTGGTAGGGGCAATTTTGGCTGGGTACTTTGGACGCCGTTTGCGTGCCCTAAGCACCGCCTCAGCGGGATTTGCCGCAGGTGACTTAGAACAGCGGGTACATTTGAAAGGGCGCGATGAATTTGCCCAACTTGGTGTGCAGTTCAATCGGATGGCAGACCAAATTCAGACGCAAATGGGCGAGTTGCATGATTTGGCAACGGTTGAGGAGCGCAATCGATTAGCGCGTGAGTTGCATGATGGAGTCAAGCAGCAGTTGTTCAGCCTGAACCTCACCATTGGTGCAATCAAGTCGATTATGCGTACTAACCCAGACGTGGCTGAAGAGCGGCTGACGCAAGTTGTTGCGCAGTCTCAGTCAATCCATGAAGAGATTGACGCGATTATCAAACAATTGCGGCCTGTGGCGTTGCAAGAACACGGGTTAGCCAAAGCGTTAGACACATTGACCCAGTCTTGGGGCGCTACCCATGCGGTTGCAATGGACTACTCAGTAGAAGCCGCGCGGGAGGTCCCACGACGTGTGGAAGAAGTGCTATATCGCGTTGCGCAGGAAGCGCTACAAAACATTGGGAAACATGCCAATGCACAGCATGTTGGCGTGACATTGCTTTACACCGATTCTGAAATTCAGCTCACGATTGTAGACGACGGGGATGGCTTTGATGCCGCTGCCGCCCGTAATGGCTTGGGGTTGCGCTCCATGCAAGAGCGGCTTGATGAAGTCGCTGGCCGACTAGACGTTGCCAGTGAAGTCACCAAGGGCTCTCGCATTCGCGCATATGTGCCAATTGGCGTTGAAATTGGGTAAAGGTTTACCCGCGTCGGATCCCTAGTAAGCGGCCATCTACTGCTAAGAGACCCGAGAAAATGAGCAGCATCCCGATGAGGAGCGTAGTTGTGATGGTTTCATCTAGGAACAGCACGCCTAAGACCAACGCGGTCAGTGGGATGAGCAGCGTGACCAAAGAAATGTTGGTTGCCCCGGCTGAGGCCAAAATTGTGAAGTACAAAATGTAAGCAAAC
>JAHDBS010000325.1 GCA_020630225.1 Anaerolineales bacterium
AAAAACGGCCTGTACTGGCATCGTACAGGCCGCTTTATTTTTCTAGCGCTTCTAACGTGTCGCGTTACTTCGCAAATGCAGACTCGCGCGTTTCGCGGATCACAGTCACCTTAACCTGACCGGGATATTGCATAGACTCTTCAATTTGCTTCGCAACGTCACGCGCAATCACCTTGGCTTTGTAGTCATCCACTTCGTCTGGGCGCACAATTAGGCGAATTTCACGCCCAGCTTGCAAGGCGTAGGTTTCTTCGACACCATCGAAGCTGCGGCCAATTTCTTCCAACGTCTTGATGCGCTTGATGTAGTGATCCAAGCTTTCGCGACGTGCACCAGGGCGAGCACCTGAGATCGCATCTGCAATTTCAACAATGACAGCCTCAATGCTTTCTTGTTCAACTTCATGGTGGTGGGCGGCAATCGCATTACAGATGATTGGTTTTTCACCGTAGCGGCGCGCAATTTCAGCTCCAATTGCCGCGTGCGTGCCTTCCACTTCATGGTCAATCGCTTTGCCAAGGTCATGCAGTAATGCACCGCGCTTGGCAATGTCTACATTCGCACCCACTTCTGACGCGATTGCTCCAGCCAGCAAAGCGGCTTCAATCGCATGTGCGTTCTGATCTTGCCCGTAAGAAGTGCGGAATTTCAGCATCCCGACCAAACGTACAATTTCTGGGTGCAAGCCAACCACGCCAGCCTCGTAAGCCGCGCGTTCGCCTTCTTCTTTGACAATGACATCCACTTCGCGCTTAGCATCTGAAATCAGCTTTTCAATTTGCGCCGGGTGAATGCGACCGTCTAAGACCAGCTTAGACAAGGCACGTTTAGCAATTTCACGTCGGATTGGGTCAAACGAAGACACTGTAATTGCTTCTGGCGTGTCATCCACAATGACATTGACACCAGCAGCTTGTTCAAACGCCCGAATGTTGCGCCCAGCACGCCCAATAATGCGGCCCTTCATTTCATCAGAAGGAATTGGCACAATGGTGACGGCATGTTCAGACACTGCTGCACTCGCCACGCGTTGCATAGACGTGGTGATGATTTTGCGTGCGCGGCGTTCGCCTTCTTCTTTCGCTTCTGACTCAATCTGACGCACAATGCGCGCCATGTCATCTCGGCTCTTTTGTTCAGCAGCGGCCAAGACTTCTTCCTTGGCTTCTGCTTCTGTCATTTGCGCAATCTTTTGCAACTCAAGCGCTTTTTCTTCTTCTTGCTTTTTGAGCTTGTTGTCGCGCTTGTCCAAATTGCTTTGACGCTGATTTAGACGCTGTTCTAAGGTGTTGATCTTTTCAGAGCGGCGCTCAACTTCATCAATACGGCGTTCTAGGCGCTTTTCTTCGCGGTCCAACATGCCACTTTGCTTTTTCGCTTCGGCATCAATTTCAGCGCGGCGTTCGCGCAGGCTAGACTTTGCTTCGTTTTCAAGTTCTTTGCGGCGCTGTTTATTATCCGCTTCAAGTTCTTGACGTAGCGTCTTGTGTTCGTTTTCTAACTTTTCTCGCTCAGCATCATAATTACGAACAATGGTGCTCGCAGACTGATGACGAATAAAGTATCCAACCATAATTCCAAGCAGGGTGGCTACCACCCCAACAGTTAGGGCAAGTACTAATGGTGGCATGAGACTCCTCTATGATGTGGTCAACCGTCATAATCTTCGGCGTTGACCACCTGATCTGTCACTTCCCGAATAACGTCAAATCCATAGCCCCGGCGGCCAAGGTGGCCCATCAGCTTTCGCCGGGCAGCAAACGATTCAAGACCCTTCAGTTTACGCTCATATTTACGCGCAACTTCTAATGCTCCAGAAAGTTCGTCTAAGTCCGTCAACACCGTGGCAATGATGTCTTGGGCAACCCCTTTCTGACGCAATTCCATTTGCAACACACGGCGACTTCGCGGACGAAACTCTTCCCGATTTCGCACCCACATTTGGGCAAACTCTAAATCGTTGACGTAGTTTCGTTCTCGGAGCCGATCTAACACGTGTGTGATGATGGCATCTGGAATCTCTTTGTCCCGCAGCTTAACGCGGATTTCGTGTTCGGATCGTGCGCGATATGACAGAAAATTCAGCGCACGCTCGTATGCTTTTTCTTCCGCGTCCAAATGTTGCAAACGGTCAATATCCGCTTGCGTCAAAACCTGGCCTTTCTTCAGCGTCAACGCATGGTTGAGCGCTAGCCCAAAGGCAAACTCGTGGTCCAGATACACATTGACGCGGCTTTTGTTGCGCTTCTGAACTTCGAGTAAGGTAACTGTTTTCATAGATGGCTGAGTTTAGGGTGACCCAAGATCTCTACCTCCCCTAGCCCCTCCTGCAAGGAGGGGAACCAAGCTCTTCCCCTTGCAGGGGAAGCTGGATGGGGTAGAACACTTTAGTATTTCAAGCCTTCACCTCTATCAGCGTCTCGGTTATCCCAAGTAACAAAAAAGCCGCAACACCTTCGTGTTACGGCCAAACGTTTTACAAGGGGCAAATTGTAAGTGTGTGTAACGGCAACTAACCTATGGTTAGTGCACAGCAAGTTGATAGGGCAAGGCTAGGGTGACTCGCGCAAGCGTAGCCCGAAACCTAATTCACAGAATTATTTTGGCAGAATAGCGAATAAATAGTGAAACCAGTGTTCCCTTGAACACCTAACTAACAACTTTGTTCAACACAGCAATGTTAACTACGCAGCGCCTGTGTAACGCTGCGTAGGTCTGTTTTTGTCCCAAGGTCAAACGTTGACCGAGTTGGCAAACACTACGGTTTACCTAAGTAAGGGAAATGATTCTCTATTTGAGAGTCGCTATTCTTGCGCGTTCTCGTCTGAGTCTGCTTCTGGCTCTTCACCAGTACCTAGCAAGAGATTTCGAATTTCAGTTTCGATCTCTGCTAACAGAACATCATTTTCCTTCAAAAAGTTTTTGGCGTTTTCACGACCCTGACCGAGACGTGTGTCACCGTAAGAATAGAATGCACCGCGCTTGGTGATGATCTCATTGGCAACGCCCAGATCAATCACATCGCCCGTAATGCTAATGCCTTCGTTGAACATAATGTCAAATTCAGCTTGCTTGAACGGCGGTGCAACTTTGTTTTTCGTAACGCGAATGCGTGTGCGATTCCCAACCACATTGCCTTTGTCCTTGATGGACTGGATGCGGCGAATATCCATGCGCACACTGCAGTAGTATTTTAGAGCTTGACCACCTGTAGTGGTTTCAGGATTCCCAAACATGACCCCAATTTTTTGACGCAACTGATTGGTAAAAATGAGGGTGGTGTTCGTTTGTTTAACAACACCAGCTAGCTTCCGTAGCGCTTGGCTCATGAGACGTGCTTGCACACCCATGGTGGCGTCACCCATGTCGCCTTCAAGTTCTGAACGCGGCACCAATGCAGCAACAGAGTCAACAACGACAACGTCTAAGGCGCCTGAACGAATTAACGCTTCAGTAATTTCAAGGGCTTGCTCACCCGTGTCTGGTTGTGACACGTAGAGGTCATCAATATTGACGCCAATAATTTCAGCATAGGCAGGATCTAACGCGTGCTCCATATCGATGAAGGCACAGGTGCCGCCCATCTTTTGGGCTTCCGCGATGATGTGTTGGCAAACCGTGGTTTTACCAGAGGATTCTGGGCCGTAAATTTCGACCACACGCCCGCGCGGGACGCCGCCAATACCTAATGCTAAGTCTAGTGACAGACACCCCGTAGGGATAGAGTCCACCACCATATGTTTGGCTTCACCGAGGCGCATAATGGCGCCATCGCCAAACTGTTTTACGACTGATGAGAGCGCTGCATCGAGCGCTTGAGCTTTACCTTGTTTTGCTTTTGGCATGAGAATTTGTTCCAGTTTGTGTCTACTTCTGAGTTGTATTCGTTCTGTAAAAATATAGGGATTACAGACACATTCTTATTAGTTAGAGTTTACCCCATGCGCGACTCTTTCGCAAATCTGTTCTGTTTCTAAACTTCCCGAAATTGGGACGTTTGGGGTGGTCAACACAACCCATCAAGTGACATGATTCTGGCATAACTGAATATCCTTTTCACCTTTGAAGTCTACGTCTTTTTCATTGAACTAAGACTGGATCGGTTGCGATCTTTGTAATCCGATCTTCCTCCGCAATCGCCTAGTAAAGTCAGCGCTTTACCGGATTGGGCGAACAGCCGTAGCAGGACGTAGACAGCGAATCAATCTTGTGTTCGGCTTTGGATTCAAAGCCTTGTATCTGATTTAAATTTGCCAAGGAGCATTTCTTATGCGCGCTACGGTTGTTGCACCTTCGGGTCTCCGTCTTTTCTCATCTATTAATACGCTCGTTAAGCACATTGATTGGCACAAAGAGCTAGTCAGTGCGGCTTACATTGTGCTCGGCGCATCCATTATGTCTGCCGGGTTCTCTTTGTTTTGGGTTCCTCACAACATCTCTGCTGGCGGTGTAACTGGGATCGCCCTAATGGTCTCGACTGTCACCAGTTTGTCTTTGGGGCTGTTGTATTGGTTGCTAAACATCCCAATGTTGATTATTGGCTTCTTCTACCTTGGGCGCTGGAAGTTCGTTGGACGCACTTTGTTTGCATCCACCATGTATGCCACCATCTTTGACTTCCAAATGGCAATGTGGCCAAAGTTACTTCCCGCGTTTCCACTGTCAGACGACTTGCTCCTCAACACCATTTACGGTGCCGTTGTCATGGGGCTTGGATTTGGGCCAGTCTTGCGCGCTGGTGCCACTATGGGTGGAACCAGTGTCATTGGACGCGTGATCCAAATGAAGACTGGCATTCCATTGAGCCAAGTGTATTTCTACACCGATGGTCTCACCATCTTGGCCTCTGGCTTGGTCTTTGGTTACGACATCGCGCTTTACGGTTACTTAGGTCTATTCCTAAATGGCATGGCTGCTGACTACTCACTAGAAGGAGCGTCACGCGCGCGCACAGTGACCATCATCACAGACAATTTAGAAGAAATGAAATTGATGTTGATGCACAAGCTAGGCCGTACCGTCACACACTGGGAAACCGTTGGTGGATACTCTGGCCAAACCAAGCACGCAATTATGGTCACCGTCTACCGCCCACAAGTGAGCAACCTCAAAAGCATTGTCGCCGAAGTTGATCCGAAAGCATTTGTAACTATTGGGGTTACCCAAAGCGTCTTAGGCCAAGGGTTTGAGCCAATTCGCGCCCGAAACTGATGCTGGTAACGCCCAAATATTAGGAAATATCCTAGTTGAGTGACATGGCTAGCTATGTCACTACAACTTGGTCCCCAAAATAAAATGCTGATGACTATAATTGTCATCAGCATTTTTTGATTAACTTAGTTACGAGCGCTTGCACGTACAACTCGTAACACTCACTCGCAACTCGCAACCCATGCATCCTCCTGTCGATTTTTACAACATCTTTTCT
Source organism: Anaerolineales bacterium (assembly GCA_020630225.1). Taxonomy (GTDB): domain Bacteria; phylum Chloroflexota; class Anaerolineae; order Anaerolineales; family UBA6668; genus JAHDIM01. The sequence continues at coordinate 5,429 of JAHDBS010000325.1, forward strand.
GAACTTACTGAAGAC
>JAHDBS010000326.1:0-3839 GCA_020630225.1 Anaerolineales bacterium
GCAACTCCAACGGATGAACCAACGGCAACCAGCACAGCAGTGCCTACATCCACGGCGACGGATGCACCAGCTGCAACCAACACGCCAGAACCAACGGCAACGAATACAGCAGCGCCTACCGCAACAAATACTGCTGCACCAACGCCAACGGCAACGGAAACTAAGGCTCCGCTTGAAGCCGGTTCAGTTTCAGGTAACGTCTTCAACGATACTGACAATAACGGTATTCAAGGCGACGATGAACCAGGGCTAACCGGGTACACTGTTAACCTGACAGACTGTACTGGCACGGTGATTGAGACGGTGGTCTCTGGCGCAAATGGCGCGTACAGCTTCACTGATCTGGAAACGGATGACTACATCATCCAAGTTGTGCTCAACAATCCAGACAATGAGCAATTCAGTCCAGCTGACCAAGGTGGGGATGATGCAATCGACAGCGACGTGAACGCCACCACTGGCGAAACCGGCTGTTTCACCATCGATCCTGGCCAAGACATCACTGATGTTGACGCTGGCGTCTACGTACCACCATTGGGCGTTGACCTTGACCCACCAACCATCGAGAAAGCCTTGATGGACATGGAAGTCAATGAAGAAAAAGCAGACCTAAACGTTGCTGTTCTGGGTGAAACCCTCACCTACAAGCTAACCGTCACTAATCCAAATGACGAGCCGCTTAGCAACGTCAAAGTGAGCGATGTCATTCCAGATGAATTGGAATACCGCACTGCCTCAGTAACTGAAGGCGATGGAAACGTCTCCATCAACCCAGTGACCAATGAGCTTACGGTTCAAATTGGCACACTGGCTGCTGGTGCAACGGTCAAGATTCAACTCACAGCAACTGTTCGTGCAGACAACCAAATTGGGGATACCATCACCAATACGGCGACTGTCTCGAGCAACGCAGGGAATGCAACCTCCAACCAAGTTGATACACGCATTGTTCCGGGCGAAATCCCGAACACGGGTAACAGCTTGCTAGGCTTCGCAAACATCTGGGTTGAGCTAGGTGCCATTGCAACGCTACTCGCAGTGATAGCAGCTGCTGTTACGTTCGCCCTCAAGCGACGCAACAGTGAGCCGTCCATCATCTAGCGGTTCGCAACGCAGTGCAAAACAAAAAGGCGTCAGGAATTTCCTGGCGCCTTTTTTGATTCTTATTAACAAGAGAATTAGGACGGCTTACAAACGTTCAAATTTAGCCAGACTGAAGCGCGTCTCAACGCTACTCTAGCAAGTGGAAATAGCACCTAAATAAACTGCATTCGCAATGCGCAGATAACCAATTAATCCTCAATACTTTCTTATTTTTCTGAAGCAGGATTCAGCGTACTATTAATTTAGGGTATAAATTGGGTTAGAAGTAGAGTTGCAAAAGGTTATAAACATTCTGCAGCAGTGCCGAAATGGCTGCAAAAGGTGCGTTAACAACACATCTGCATTGAATGCTTTGTAAAATTAGGCTCGTAGATTTAGGTAATTGGTAGATGCATACGATCGTGCGAAAACTATTAGTATTTACACTCCTTAGCTTGATATTGGTGAGTTCACCAACGCAATTTGCATTGGGCCAAGAAGTCCCTGACCCCACCCCCACGCCAACCCAAACCACAGAGGTTATTCCTGGGCAGTATATTGTCATGCTGAAGGAAGTTGACCCTAACCAAGTCTCTGGCTGGCGGCCTTTTGGCATTGGCGGACAAAACAGCGTGATGAGCGCTGCGGAAGTCAAGCAGGAAGAAAAAGAAGACCGCGAAGAGGTGATTGAAGTTGCCGAACGCAAACCTGAGACTGAAGTCAAAGCTGAAATCAACACGGTGTTGAACGGCTTCGTTGCAAACCTCTCCCCCGAAGCAGTTGCAGAGCTCCAGAATGACCCGCGTGTCGCTTCCATTGAACCTGACATTCGCATTCGCGTATTTGACTCACAATATCCTGTCCCCTCTTGGGGTTTAGATCGGATTGATCAATCGGCATTGCCACTTAATTACATTTACAACAGTGATCTAGACGGTTCTGGCGTGAATGTCTATGTTGTCGACTCTGGGCTACGTGACTCGCATCGTGAATTTGCAAATGGTCAGCTTGGCACCCAACGCAACTTTGTTGGAGCCAACCCGAATGACTATGCAGATTGTAATGGTCATGGGACACACGTTGCCGGCACTGTTGCTGGCACGCAATATGGTGTAGCTAAAGGCGCAACCATTCATAACATGCGCGTCATGGACTGTGATGGCACCGGCTCTACATCAGAAATCTTGTTAGCACTCGACTGGATTGCAAACAACTTCACAGCACCAGCTGTTGTAAACGCCAGTCTTGGCGGCCCAACGTCTGAGGCTAAGCGCGCAGCAGTTCAAAACCTAATCGATTTAGGCATAACCGTGGTGGTCGCTGCTGGGAACTCTGCTGTTGACGCCTGTTCTGTATGGCCAGCTGATGTGACCGATAGTATTACTGTCGGGGCGACTGAAAGCGATGATAGTCGCTGGGTTTACTCCAACTACGGCACTTGTGTAGACATTTGGGCACCTGGAGCTGAAATTGCCTCAGCCGATGTAAATGGTGATAGCGCCACTACAGCGCTAAGTGGTACCTCAATGGCTGCGCCTCACGTTGCTGGGGTAGCAGCTCTGTACTTACAACAAAATCCAACCGCAACGCCGGCTCAGGTTGCCTCAGCCATTATGAGTAATGGTATTAGTAATACACTGACTGACTTGCAAAGCGGATCACCAAATATTCTGCTCAACACGAGTTTTCTGACAACGACTAGCACTTACACACCGCCTACATATGGCACTATCGTGTTTGAAGACAATTTCGAAACTGACAAGGGTTGGCAAGTCAACCCAGATGCAACCGACACCGCTTCAAATGGAGCTTGGGAACGGGCAGTTGGGCAAGAAACTGAATACTACGGTGTTCTGCCTTACCAAATTGGCTATGGGCCAAACGGCAACACTTACTTGGTAACAGCCGCTAACGCAGGTGACTTTGTTGGGGAATTTGATCTTGATGATGGTGTCACCAGCATTGTGTCCCCCGCTATTGCTCTCCCTGCTGGCGTGACTGGATTGGAGCTACATCTTTATAGCTTCCTTGCCCACCGAGACAACTCGGCAAGCGAAGACTTTTTACGGGTTAGCGTTATTGGAGACACTACACAAGTCGTGTTGAATGCAGAAGGAGCCGCCTACAACCGATTAGGCGCTTGGGAAGCAACAACTGTCGACTTGAGCGCGTTTGCCGGTCAAACAGTGCAACTCAAAATAGAAGCCAACGACTCAGGTGACCCAAGCTTGATGGAAGCCGGTGTCGATGACATTGTAATTGAATATTCAGCAATAGCAGGTAGTGAGCAATTCATCTTCCTTCCACTGGTCATGGACACATCACCATAATTCAATCCAAAACATAAACTTAATAAAAAAAGGGCTGACAAATTGTCAGCCCTTTTTTATTCTTCATCTTCGTACTTCGCGAGCTCCTCAGCCATTGAGAATTTCGCTTCAAGCGTTTGCTGCGGCGGGTTTTGTTCGTAATACAAATGTACACGCACTAAATACTCGTCCGTTTGTTCACCGCGAATATGCAGCGTTGGTTCTAGCTTAGAACTTGCAATTTCCAAGATTGATGTAGACGCAACCTGCGCCCCATTACCGTTGAACATTTGCACTTCAAGGTTTGGTTTCTCAGTAAATGGCGTAATCACCATAGAGATCATTACCCGACGCTGATCTGGGTGTGGATAGATATTAAGCTGTTCGACCTGAACTTCTTCTGGTGGCCGCGGATTGGCTCCCATTTCAAAAAAGGTTACATTCATA
>JAHDBS010000326.1:3939-5418 GCA_020630225.1 Anaerolineales bacterium
GCTAACGTCCTAACTTATAAACCAATTGCTGCACGGCCCACTGTCTCAAACGCAGCATCACCAGATGGCGGATGCATAAGTCCAGCGCGTACGTCTCTAAAATAACGCTCTAGTGGAAGATCCGGCGAGATACTTGCTCCCCCAGCAACACGCAACGCTTTATCTGTCACTTCAATTGCGGTTTCCGTCGCTAAATGCTTTGCCATGATGACGCGCGACATCAATGCAGTTTTATTCTCTGCAACATCCCACTCGCCAGCAACGCTCAACAGCAATGCTTTTGCCGCCTCTAAGGCAACATCGATCTCGCCAATTTGACGTTGGATTTTAGGTAACGTCGCAATTGGCTTGCCAAGTGCAGTCGGAACCCGCTCAAGCGCATATTTGATCACTGCATCACGAGCCGCCAGCCCCATTCCTAAATAGACCGCTGCCACAACCATTGGAAACCACATATTAGGCGGTTTCTTGACTTTACCTAGCTCAACTAAGTTGTCTGCAGGCACAAGTACATTTTCAAAGTACACATCGTGACTGTCGCTCGCGCGTAAGCTAAGGGCGTCTCCCCAAGTCTTGTCCCAGCGCACTCCCTCTCGATTATTTTCAATTAAAAGGATTGCAGGTTGGTCCTCTACACGCAGCTTCACTAGCATATGCGTCAAATGCTCACCACCCGTCGTCCAATTCTTATGTCCATTGATGCGCCACCCATCAGCAACCTTTTCTGCATAGGTTTGGGGCAACCCACCGCGAGACGGGCTCCCTAACTGTGGCTCACTCGCCACGCTATTGAAAATAGCACCCGCTTGCAATGCAGTCACAAAGCGTTCAGTTAGGGCAGGCGACCAGTTTTGATTGCCAATTGCATTCCCAAACGTGTGTACGGTCATGCCAACCACAAGCGCTGTTGAGCCACTACCTTTTGCCAATTCAAGATGGCTAGCAATGGTTGTTTGCATGGAATGCCCCCACCCGCCCAGTGACTGGGGAACATTAATAAGTAAATACCCAGCCTCAGTGAGAGCCGAAATATCTTGTTTAGGGAGCGTCCCAGTTTTGTCAGCCTGTGATGCGCGATCGTTAAAACCGATTGCAAGTTCTTTTGCTAAGGCGACGGGGTTAGAACAAAAACTTTGTGTCATTCCGAAAAAATTTACAGCGTTTGGAAATCGGAGGAAAACGGAGGGAATACGCTCAGAAATCCAAACAGATATCCAACCTGTCCGTGTTGTTAAATAAAAGCCTAAATGGTATCATCTCGTGGCATTTTTATTGCATGTTGATTTAATTACAAAATGCAAATTAAGCTCAAAATTTAGCCTAAACCATGCGTTTCCCGTCTGAAATCAAACGGGTTTGGTTCTACGGCTATTTTGTGGCAAGATGATCTTTGTGTTGAGACAAGCAAGCGCATGGTCTCTACATGCGCATTATAGCTTTCAGTAGGAGATAACACTGATGAAAAAAGCGTTAGCAGTT
>JAHDBS010000327.1:0-4148 GCA_020630225.1 Anaerolineales bacterium
AAGTTTGTAAGCACGCGAGAACATTTGAAAAGTATAACCATTGTGTAAATGGACGGCTCAGTTCGTTAAGCTGAGTATGCCAAACAAAGTCAAACCTAAACACCTTGGCTATGCACGAGAGAATAGACGCCGTTCCACACGTCCGGAGCAGCTTCTTTGGAGCAAGCTCAGAAATCGCAGGCTGTTTGGATACAAGTTTCGGCGACAGTATCCAATCTATCCGTATATTGTAGATTTCGCTTGTTTACACGTCATGCTCGTTATCGAAGTTGATGGCGAGTCGCACTTCACGCCGAAAGCACAAGCGTATGATGCGCGGAGAACGACGCACTTGGAAGCGCAAGGTTATAACGTAATTCGGTTTACTAATCGAGAGGTGATGACGAATATCAGTGGGGTGTGCGAGGTTATTGGAGAAACTTGTCAGCGGTTGGAGAACACGGAAGGTTAGGGGCACCTTCGGTTCACCCTCACCTAGCCTCTCCCTGAGGGCGAGGGATAGCTCGGGCTTCGGTTAGGGGTTATGGTTATTTGAGATGAAAGCACGGGTACTGGCAGGCGTATGACTGGCTATGAAACTCGCACCAACCGAGTCTCTTCTTGAAACATTCACCACATCCCTCCCGCTGGGAGGGACTGAGGGAGGGAGAAATCGGCGCTACCGAACTAACCCCAACAAACCCGCCACACAAATACCCAATTGAATGATATAAAGACCCCGCGCAAGTGACAATTCGGTGACTTGCCTTTTTCCATGAGCTCTAATGTCTAGAAAATCAAACGCTCCTAAACGACACGATTCAAAAACTACGCGTAAGCATAAAAAAGGCCCTTCCTCTAAACTTTGGGGCGCATTGCGTGGTAAGCAACTCACTGGCTACCGCTTCCGCAGCGGGCATCCGATTGGCCCGTTCGTGGCGGACTTTGTGTGTTTGAAATTGAAGCTCGCGATTGACATTACTGAAGGCACGGCCCAAGGCCAAGTCGAAGAAAACTGGCGCAAACAACGTGCTTATGAAAAAGCAGGCTACACCCGCTTACTGTTTCGCGGCCAAGCCGTGATGAAAGACTTGGATAGCGTTCTAGAAGAGATTTTTCGAAAGTGTATTGAGTTGGATGAGCGACGGGCGCCAGATATCGGCGATGACGATTAGTGAATACAGAAACAAAACAGGCTCCGATATTGGAGCCTGTTTTGTTATTACCAGATATTTGCCTTTCAATGGATGTGCAAGAAACGAAACGCTTTCTAGCCTTCCAAATCCCCCAACACCTGCGCTGCAGCCAACTTGCCAGGGCCACCGATCACACAACCGCCGGGATGCGTACCAGAACCACATTGGTAATAGCCTGCCAACGGCGTGCGATATTGGTTCCAGCCGGGCGCGGGTCGATTGAAGAACATTTGCGAGGAGAACAGTTCTCCGGCAAAGATATTACCTTCGCTTAGCCCCACAATCCGTTCGATGTCGAGTGGCGTGACGACTTCACGGTGTTCGACCAACGCACTAAAGCCAGGGAAGAACTCTTCGATGGTTTGCTGCACAGTGTCACCAAGGTTTTCGCGCTCGGTGTCCCAGTCAGAGTCTTTGAGATGATACGGTGCCCACATGACAAAGCATGACATCACGTGTTTGCCTGCGGGTGTCATGTCTGAATCAATGGTCGACTGCACACAGCAGTCAAGGAACGGACGGCGACTAAAGCGCCCTTCTAGCGCATCTTGAAACGCGGTTTCTAAGTAGTCCAACGTCGGGCCAATGTTGAGGAAGCCTTGGAACGCAGATTTATTGCCTTCCAACCCCGGAAACGGCGGCACATCTGTGAGGGCAAAGTTGACCTTCGCGGCAGAGCCTTGGAATTTATACGCCTCAATGTGCTGAATAAGGTCTTGCGGCATGGTTGCGGGATCAACCAGTTGCATAAAGGTGCGTTTCGGGTCGAGTGCGCTGACCACGACTTTGGCGTTGAATTCGGTGCCATCTTCAAGCACAACACCAGTTGCGGTGTCACCTTCACGTTTGACGTGTGAGACGCGCGAATCGAGTCGAATGGTGCCGCCTTTGGCTTCAAAGGCACGTGCTAAGACTTGGGTAAAGCCACCGTTACCACCTTTGTGGAAGCCCCAACTGCCAAACTCACCATCATATTCACCCATCTTGTGGAATAGATACACCAGGGCTGACCCCGGCGTGCTTGGGCTACACATGCTGCCAATAATGCTAGACGATGAAAAATAACCTTTGAGGAAGTCACTCTCAAAGTATTCATCCAAAATCTCGGTCATCGAGCCGGTCCAAAACCGTTCGAGTTGCGCTTTGAGGTCGTCATCGAGACTATCCAAATAGTCATTGAATTGCGCCAGATATTCGCGATCCGCAGCGGCATCACTCACGGTGTTTGGCGGAATGCTATCCATCAGCGGCTTCATCGCATGGCAAACCCGATCCACCATGTGGAAGAAATCATCCATCGCCTCTGCATCATGGATCGAATGCTCTGCTACGGCGTGGTAGTTATGCCCTGCGTCTGCATTCATGCGGAGGCCAACCCCGCCATAGTTGACGTGGAAGTCGTTAGGCATGGGCAGCACCATCAAGCCGTGCGCCACCAGATCAAGGTCTTGCACAATGTCTGGGCGCAGCAGGCTCAACGCATAGCTAAACGTGGTGAACTTGTAACCGGGCAACAATTCTTCCGTAATCGCCGCCCCACCGATCAAATGCCGTGCTTCCAAGACCAAAGTGTTGAGCCCAGCCTTCGCCAAATAATTCGCATTGACCAGCCCATTGTGGCCGCCGCCGATGACGATGGCGTCGTAGGTTTGAGAGTTAGAGTTGTTCATAGGAAATATTTTCTAATGAGTAAGGTGTAAAAAGTAATGAATTCAGGTTAAAGGAGTTAGCATTCTGCCTAGGCGCATTCAACCCAACAATTGAGAGTATCTGTTAGCACAGAAGGCAATTACTCGTTACTCATTACTCGTTAGTCTTGTTATAAAACGGCATTTTCACCACGTTAGCCTTCACCAACGCTGGCTTATGGATTGGGACAATTTCTAGATAGACTTCCGTGCCACGTTTGCATTTGTCGAGTGGCAGCTTGGCAATTGCGATGTGCTTTTTGAGCAAGGGTGAGTACATCACACTGGTCGCGTAGCCAAGGTAGTTGCGGTCAGCGTCGTAGAGGCTGTGCGTTTCTTGGGCCAGCATCGAATCTTTCGGCGGCATGATGCCGAGTTCACGATGCACGCGTTCAAAGTCATAGTAGTCAATCTGTAAGCCGACGGTCTTCCAACGCGAGGTTTTATTCGCAATTTCAGCTTCAATCGCAGATCGCCCGACGAAGTCGCGGTCATCCTGATCTAAATTGCGCAGCATCCACTTCCAGCCCAATTCCAGCGGTGTTTCGCGTTGTGCATCGACCCACGCATGACGGGCCGAGTCAAAATCGACATCAATCAGCAGCAGTCCGGCTTCAATGCGCAATAGCATCAACGCATCTTCGCCAAGCGGCACGATATTGTAATCATCCCCAACCGCAAAGATGGCATCGAACACTGGCAACGCATCTTCAGCTTTGATCCAAATTTCATAGCCCTGCGAGCCAGTAAATCCCATGCGCCCAACAATGACATCAGCACCCGCTAACGAGGTGTTCGTAACGCCAAAATAAGGCAGGTCACTCACTGCATCGGTTAGCTTGCCAAGCGTTAGCCCAGATTTTGAACCTTGGACAGCCAAAATTCCATAGGCCTTAGACACATCTTCGATGCTCACATCGAAGTCACCTTGGTGCAGTCTGAAATGGCGCAAGTTTGGCCGGGCCGCAGTTAGCAAATACTCGTTTTCTGCGACGCGCATTACAACACCGTCTTCTAAGACGAAGCCTTTTTCGTTACACCAAATGGTGTATTGGCTTTGCCCGACAGCACAGGTGCGAATGTCGCGTGCAAACAGCTTGGCAAGAAACGCTTCAGCATCGGCACCGCTAATGCGGTACTTGAACAGCGGTGACGTATCAAACACTGCAACACCATCGCGCACAGCATAGTATTCCGCCAACACCGAATATTGATACCGCGGCGCAGCCAGATAGCCCGACCAATGGTGCCAAATTTCAGGCTGATTCATTGGCGCAAGGCGTGG
>JAHDBS010000327.1:4248-5409 GCA_020630225.1 Anaerolineales bacterium
CTCCAACCCATGAAAATGATACGAATTCTGCCAAGTCGGCGTTTCGTTCAGCTGCATGTTTGGGAAGCGCCGCAATAGCATCGGCATTGAAATATCAAGTTCTAAGCGGGCGAGTGGCGCACCAAGACAATAGTGCACACCACCGCCAAAAGATACGTGTTGATTGACTTCACGACCTAGGTCTAACGTGTGTGGCGCTGCAAAAACGCTGGGATCGCGATTGGCTGCTCCTAAGAGCAAGGCTACTTTATCACCAAATTTGAACTGATGTCCATCGATTTCAAGGTCAGCTAACGCGTATCGATTGAACAAATGTAAAGGCGTGTCGTAACGCAGTAATTCTTCAATGGCAGTGTACGTCAAGCCTGGATCTTCACGCCAGTCTGCTAACTGATCTGGATGTTGTAACACGGCTAGTAAGCCGTTCCCGACCACGTTCACTGTGGCTTCATGCCCAGCGTTCAAAAGCAGAATACACGTCGAGACCATTTCATTGATCGTCAGGTGCGTGCCGTCGTTGCTTTCCGCGTGGATCATGTGCGAAATCAGGTCATCTTGCGGGTCTTGGCGGCGCTGTTTGATGAGGTCTTGCAAATACGCGACAAACTCACGAGTTGCGTCAACGGCTTTATCCTGATCGTCTTCCGTGCAGCCCATCTGATACATGCGCACCATCGCATGGGACCAGTCGAGCAGGTTGTCGCACATGTCTAGCGGCACGCCAAGCATTTCGGCAATGACAGACACGGGCACAGGCGAGGCATATTCAGCCAGAATATCGACCTCGTCCTTTTCAGCGATCCGATCTAGCAAGCGTTCGCAAATTTGACCAATGCGCCCGCGCATGTGATTGATCTGGCGTGCCATAAAGGCGCGTTGGACTAAGCCACGAATGCGCGTGTGGTCTGGCGGTTCTAGCTCAAGCAGCGAATACAGCTCAACGTCATAGAAATCTTGGACGCGTTCAGGAATTTCATCCCAGCCCATTTCGGCGCGCGTCCGCATATGTAAAACCGTCCGGCCAAAGCGCTTGTCGCGCAGAATTGCATCCACGTCTTGCCAGCGCGTAAAACACCAGATTTCATACTCTTCCCAATAAAAAATGGGCGCTTTTTCGCGCAGCTCATCGTAATACGGATAAGGATTGCTATAAAACGCAGG
>JAHDBS010000328.1:0-3040 GCA_020630225.1 Anaerolineales bacterium
CCTTACACCGCTAGAAACGTCTGGCTTAGTTGTTTCCAGCACGCTGCAAAATCCAATAGAAGTTGCTGTTACTCAAGTTAGAGTTGCTGTCGTCGCGTTAGATGCTGCCGACCAACCCATCGGATATCAGCTTTTAGAACTCCCAGAAATTGCGGCGGGCACTACTGTGCCTCTGAGCGCAGTTCTGACTGTTGATCCTAGTCAAGTTGAGCAAGTCTTAGTGTCTGCCTTAGCAGTACGCTTGACACCCTAGCCTGACTAATTACAAACGCTCAACACAAAGCCTTTCAAATACTGGCTTTCTGGAAAAGATAACAGTGTTGGATGGTCAGTCGCTTGGCCTAAACGTTGTGTAATTTGCACGTCTTTACCAGCGTCTACTGCTGCCCCAAACACAATTTTTTGAAATAGCTCTTCGCTCATTAGCCCAGAGCAAGAAAATGTCACTAAAATGCCACCTGGTCGCAACAAATGCAGCGCCTGCATATTGATGTCTTTATAGGCTCTAGCTGCGCGGTCAATTTGACCTTTGTTATGCACGAACTTAGGTGGGTCCAAAATAATCAAATCAAAATAGCGTTCTTCACGTCGATATCCTCGCAGTACGGTTGGAACATCGCCAAGAATGAAACTATCTTTATCTACCGGAAACCAATTATGCTGAATAGCATTTTCAGCAAGCTCCAATGCAGGCTGTGAACTATCGACATTGATGACCTGTTTGGCTGCACCGGCATAGCTCGCAACAGCAAAGGCGCCAGAGTAGCTATAGGTGTTCAGCACAACGCGATCTTCAGAAAGGTTCTTCACCACCGCACGGTTTTCACGCTGGTCCATGTAAAAGCCAGTTTTGTGACCGTTATATACATCAACCTTGTAATGTAGATGTTGTCCTGTAGCAAACCGCTCCCAAATTTCAATTTCTTTGGGTGGCATTGCGCCGACTAGCGTGCCAACTGATGGTGGTAAGCCCTCTTTCTGACGAATATCGACATCCGAACGTTCATAAACACCTTCGACATTCAAAATATCCATCACTGCCTGCGCAATGACCATTTTCCAGCGCTCGATACCAGCTGTCAGAAACTGCACGATCGCAAATTCGCCGTACCGATCTACGATGAGACCCGGCAACAAGTCTGCCTCAGCATTGACTACACGATATGCATTTGTCCGTTCATAAAGCGGTTGTCGGCGCTGAAATGCGCTTGTAATTTGGCGTCGAAAGAAACGGGCATCAATGTGTTGGTCTGGCTCCCAAGACCAAACGCGTGCTCGAATTTGAGACTCAGGGCTATAGCCAGCACAGGCTAACCAGTCGCCATTACTGGAGTGGATAGAAACAACATCCCCAGCAACAGGGTCACCTTCAATAGAGGCTATTGCGCCAGAAAATATCCAAGGATGTCGATTACGAACGGGTTTGTCGCGGTCGGATTTGAGCGTTATGCGGGTCATAGTGGAATTTCGTTACCATAATGGTTTCGTTACAAAAAAAGACAGCCCAGACGGACTGCCTTCATTGTAGCGTTGGCGTTCATTGGCCAACATTTAGATTTAGTATTGGAATTGTTTAGTTAAGAATGATCTAAACTAGATTAACCCAATTTCTTTACCGGCTTTTTCAAAGACAGAAATCGCCTGTTCAATTTGATCAGGCGTGTGTGTCGCGGTGACAACAGCCCGCACGCGCGCCAAGCCTGGTGGCACCGCAGGCGACACCACTGGCAGCGCAAACAGATCATCAGCTTGGCAAAGGCGTACCATTTCATATGCAGTGTCATCAGGGCCACAAATCAATGGCACCACAGCGGTCTCTGTCAACAGCGTATTGAAGCCCAAGTTTTTCAAGCCAGAAATAAAGGCTTTTGAATTCGCTTGAACTTGCTTGACACGCCATGGTTCATCCAGAATGATTTTGAATGCCATGTTTGCAGCAGCTGTTTGTGCCGGCGGAATTGCCGCAGAAAACAGATAAGAGCGACCATTGTTGCGCAGCAAGTTGATCAGTTCTTTGCGCCCTGCAATGTACCCACCCACACTAGGGATTGTTTTACTCATCGTGCCCATTTTGATATCGACTGCATCTTTGTCGAGACCAAAGTGTTCTTCAATGCCACGCCCAGTTTCACCTAGCACACCAACAGAATGCGCTTCATCCACCATAAGCCAAGCATTGTATTTACGACAAAGCTCTACAACTGCGGGTAAATTGATGATGTCGCCGTCCATACTAAAGACAGAATCGACCACAACCAGACGGCCTTTGGCATCCTGCGAGTTTTTGAGCTGCGTTTCAAGATGATCCATGTCGTTGTGGCGGAAACGTTTCATTTTCGCACCAGACAAGAAGCACCCATCAATGATGCTCGCATGATCATACTTATCCACAATAACGACATCGCCCCGACCCACCAAGGTGGAGACGCCTGCCAAATTAGCAGCGTATCCACTTGAGAATGTAATTGCAGCTTCAGCCTCTTTGAAGTCAGCAATTGTCGCTTCTAGCTCGTCATGAATATCTAGTGTGCCAGCTAAGAAACGGACACCATGCGTACCCGTGCCATACTTGTCAATTGCAGCTTGCGCAGCAGCATTGATTTTTGGATGCCCAATTAGCCCTAGATAGCTATATGTTGCAAACATTAGCATCTTACGCCCTTTGGTAACGACCTCCATACCACCGCTCGCGCCATTACTTAGTTCTGTAATTGGCTGGTTGAAGTGATAGTGATCGCGATCCCACATTGAATCAACGCGGTTCTTGAAGTGCAAAATGCGTTCGCTAACAGAATCGTTTGGAGTAATTTCCATAAATACCTTTGAATATTCAAAACACAACGGCTAACGCGTTGCGCCTAAAAACATATTTGGTCTATTTCGATCTAAAGTGTATGAAATTTAAGCGGAATGTCAATTGTTCGGTTCCAACAATTATCTTTTATGACATGGACGATTGAACCAAGTCACAAAACATAATCTCTAAACCAGCCTGAACTAAGCTACGAGTCCATTATTCCAGAGGGAGCTTAACGCTTTT
>JAHDBS010000328.1:3140-5408 GCA_020630225.1 Anaerolineales bacterium
GCAAACCAATCCACTACAAACTGTGCACTAATTTGACCAATCCCATCAATTGCAACTAAGTCATCCACGGTAGCGGTCAGCAAAGCATCAAATGATCCAAATGCATTGGCAAGGTCACGCGCAGCGACATCACCTACACCTTTGATTCCTAAGGCTGCCAACAACCGCTCTAGCGGGCGCGTTTTAGCAACCTCAATTGCAGCTAATAACTTGTCAGCTTTTTTGTCACCAAACCCTTCAAGCTCTAACAACTGGTCACGTGTTAGCGTAAACACATCTGCGACATCAGCTAACAGTTCAGCATCTACTAATTGCACTGCAAGCTTTTCACCGAACCCGTCAATATCCAAAGTTCCTTTGGATACAAAATGTTCAATATTGCGTTTGAGTTGGGCTGGGCAAGATGCGTTTACGCAGTAAACAGCAACTTCCCCTTCAGGCTGCTCCGTTGGCTCTCCACAGACTGGGCATGTACTAGGAATTTCAAACGCTGCTTCTTCTCCAGTTCGTACATCGGTAATTGGACCAATCACGTAAGGGATCACTTCCCCAGCCCGTTTGATGAGAACACGATCTCCAATGCGAATATCTTTTTCAAAGATGAAATCAAAATTGTGCAAAGTCGCTTGGCGAACAACAACGCCGCCTACTTCCACAGGCTCCAAAATAGCATATGGAGTCAGCACGCCAGTCCGCCCAACATTGACACCAATGTCATTCAACGTAGTTGTCACTTCTTGCGCTGGATATTTATAGGCAACTGCTGCACGCGGATCTTTACCAACAATCCCTAAGTCATTGTAAACAGCGCTTGGATTGACCTTAATGACCATTCCATCAGTTTCATAGCTTAGCGTGCTGCGTTTTTCGCCCCACTCTTCACAATACGCAATTGCGTCTTCAATGTTGCTAAACAATTGAGATACAGCAGGCACCGGAAATCCTAATGCTTTCAAATAGTTGAGGGTGTCCCACTGGCTCTCCAACGCAACACCTTCAACCAAAACTATCTGATAGCAAAGCAATGTCAAAGGCCGTGAAGCCGTCACTTTTGTGTCAAGGTTTCGCAACGCTCCAGACGCGGTATTACGCGGATTGACATATGTCTTTTCACCCGCAGCTTTGAGACGTTCATTCATCGCATCAAATTCTGCGACTGGCATAAATGCTTCACCGCGCACAACCAAACGGGAAGGAACAGTGACATCGGCTGTTGGATCAATTGGTAGTTTGAGCGGCAATGCAGCAATAGTCCGCAAGTTTGCCGTAATGTCTTCACCAATTTCGCCATTGCCCCGCGTTGCACCTTGGGTAAACAAACCGTTTTCATAGTGCAGCACCACGGTTAGTCCATCGATCTTAGGCTCAACCGTGAAGTCAGCCGCTTCAACGCGATCATCCATCCGCAAAATGCGCGCAAACCAATCTTGCGCTTCTTCTGGTCCAAAGGCATTTCCCAAGCTCAGAATTGGCCCAGGGTGGGCAACTTTGGCAAACTTCTCAGAGACTTCTCCACCAACACGTTGGGTTGGTGAATCCGGCGTAATTAGCTCTGGATACTCAGCTTCGTAGCCCTGTAATTCACGGAGCAACTTGTCAAATTCTAGATCAGAGACAATGGGAGATTGCAGGACATAATATTGGTAATTATGTCGATGGAGAGCTTCATGAAGCTCTGCGACGCGGGCAGAAATATTTGCAGGAACCATAGCTAAAATTATAAGTTATAGAAGTGAAACCTGCTATAATCGAACGGTTAGATCGACGTTATTTTAGACAAATAAAAAGGACAAAATTTGTGAGTAATTCTTCAAATTCTGCGCAGTCACGCGGGCTAATTGATTACATTATCTTGGTTGCAAAAGGGTATTGCATGGGGGCTGCAGAAGTCGTCCCTGGTGTATCTGGCGGGACGCTTGCTTTCATCCTCGGAATTTATGCTGAATTGCTCAACGCAATCAAAAGTATCAATTTAGACCTGATTCGCTCAGTCTTCAAGTTTGATATAAAACGCGTTTTTCAAATTGTTCCATGGCAATTTTTGCTGGCGATTGTTGTTGGTAATTTGCTTGCAATCGTTAGTTTGGCTAGTTTTCTGGAACATCAGCTTGAAACCCACCCAAGCCGAGTTTGGGCCTTCTTCTTCGGACTTGTTGCTGCATCTGTTATTACGGTTGGTGCAACTGTCAAAAGCTGGAATCCAATTACCATTGGTCTAGCAGCTGTCACAACCGTAGGGGCTTATTTCTTAGTCGGGGCAGTCCCAAC
>JAHDBS010000329.1:0-4059 GCA_020630225.1 Anaerolineales bacterium
AATATGGCTTGCTTGTTTACCCAAAGCGGCTACGCAGCCCGCAAGTTCCGCTATGAAGCCCAAGCCGGGAACATCGGTATCAACATCGGTGTGGCTGCACCAATGGCCTACTTCCCATTCAGCGGCTGGAAAGACAGCTTCTTCGGGACGTTACACGGCCAAGGCAGCCACGCGGTTGAGTTCTTCACCCAAACCAAGGTGGTGGTGGAACGTTGGCCGAAGGAATGGTCACGGCAGTTCTAAGAAAAGACAGAGACAGAGACGAGAGACAGCGTGGGGTACTTCAAGTTTGAGCGCCTAGAAGTTTGGAAACGAAGTATTGATTGGGCAAATGAATTATTTGATGTTGCGCAACAATTACCAAAAGACCTTCAATTTTCTATTGGCGAGCAACTTAGAAGAGCAGCCCTTAGTGTTCCGACAAATATTGCAGAAGGAACGGGCAGAGGCACTGGCAAAGAAAGTCAATATTTCTTTCGAGTGGCTAAAGGATCAGTTTACGAAGTCGTCAGCTTGCTAGTCATGGCTGGCAAACGCAATTGTATTTCGGCAGAGCAATATCGTATGCTGCGTAATGAAGCAGATGAAATTGCAGCAATCCTAACGAAGCTACGAAACTGATTTTCTGTCTCTGTCTCTCATCTCTGTCTTCACGGAGTGAAAAGACATGATTCAAATCGCAAACGCCCCTTGTTCTTGGGGCATCATTGAAAATACTGATACTGACGAAGAACCAAAGACCTATTTGGATGTTCTTGACGAAATGTCAGCGGCTGGCTATGTAGGCACTGAACTTGGGGATTGGGGCTTTATGTCAACCGATCCGAACGTTCTGATTCCGCAGTTGAAAGAACGCAACATGGCGATGATTGGCTCTTGGGTTTCTGTGCGTTTATATGACGCGGACTATCACCAAGCAGGCATTGAGGCCGCTGTGCGTACTGCGAAGCTGTTGGCTGCCGTTGGTGGACAAGATCCATTTATCATCATTGGTGACGATCACAGCACAGTGCCAAGCCGCCATGATGTTTCTGGCCGGGTCACGCCAGACCTAATGCTGGATGATGCCGGTTGGGCGGAATACACTTCAGGGGCGATGAAAGTTGCTGAAGCAGTAAAGAAAGAAACTGGCCTGCGGTCACTTGTACACCATCATGGTGCAACCTATGTTGAAACCGGCGCTGAAATTGATAAATTTCTCAGTCTCACTGATCCAGACTTGATCGGTATTGTCTTTGACACCGGGCACTGCATGTTAGGGCAAGCTGATCCGGCAGAAATGCTCAGAAAACATGCGAACCGCATCCAACACGTGCACTTCAAAGATTTCCGGCCAGACCTAGTCGCACAAGCCGACGCCAACAATTGGGGCTATCAACAGTTGATTGCACAAGGCGTATTCCCTGAATTAGGCAAAGGCGCGGTTGACTTCCCTGCGATCTACGCAGCATTGCAAGACATCAATTACGACGGTTGGATTGTCGTTGAACAAGACATGCTTCCCGGCATGGGCGATCCATTCGAAAGCGCCAAGCGCAACCGCGAGTATATTCGTTCTATTGGGTTGTAATTGCCCACTAAGGTTCACGAAGGGTCACTAAGAAAATTATTCAACTCCGCGATCTGATCAGAGGCAAAGCACGTTAGTAATCCTTTTCGTGCAACTTCGTGTCACTTCGTGGGCGGTAAAAAACTATGAAAACAATCAATGTTGGTGTCATCGGCATGGGCTGGATGGGCACCGTTCACTCTCGTTCATATGCGTCTATGCGTGACCGCTTCCATGATGGTGGCGTTTTACCAAACTTGGTCATGTGTGCCGACAACGTACAAGAACGCTTAGATGAAGCTGTGGCTCGCTTTGGGTTCGCAGAAAGCTCAACCGACTGGATGGATGTCATCAATCATCCAGACATTCAAGCGGTCAACATTACGTCCCCGAACTTTTTGCACCGTGAAATGGTGATGGCTGCGGTCAAAGCTGGCAAGCATGTGATGTGTGAAAAGCCAATTGGCGTGCTGCCAGACGATGTCGCCGCCTGTTACCGAGCTGCGCAAGACGCGGGTCTAATGAGCTTCACCGGCTTGAACTATCGCTGGGTGCCGTTGGTGCAATACACCAAGAACATGATCGATAGCGGTGCGTTGGGTGAAATTACCAACTATTACGGGCGCTTCTTCGCGATGTATGCGAGTGATCCACTTGGCATGCTGAGCTGGCGCTTCCTGAAAGAACAGGCTGGGACGGGTGCATTGGGTGACCTCATGCCACACGCCGCCGACATGGCGCAATTCTTGGCCGGTCCGATTTCACGCGTCACGAGCACCATCCAAACCGTTGTAACAGAACGCCCACTGCCAGTACCTGGTCGCGGGACACACTTCTCCAAAGGCCAACCGGGCGACCCAACGGGTGAAGTCACCAACGAAGATTACGTCGGCGCGATGTTCGAATTCGAAAGCGGCGCACGCGGCACCATTGAAATCAGCCGCGCGATCTTTGGCCCTAAGGTTGAAAATCGTTTTGAGATCTATGGCACGAAGGGCGCGATCAAGTGGAACTTTGAAACCATGGATGAGTGCGAAGTCTACTTACCAGACGGCTCAGTCGGACACGATGGCTGGACTAAGATCTTTGCTTCACCGGAAAATCCATTCTATTCCCGCTTCCAACCGGGCGCAGCGAATAACATGAGCTATGACGACCTGAAGGTCATCGAAGCCTATCACTTCCTAAAATCCATCGCTGATGGGGAACAACTAGAGCCAAGCTTCAAGTCCGCTTATGAGTTCGCCAAAGTCCACGACGCAATGATGCGCTCATGGGAAAGCGGTGCCTGGGAAGACGTCAAAGATATTTAGCTTCCCACGAAGAACACGAAGATTCACGAAGGCATGAGCAATAGTCCTTAGTGTTTCTTCGTGACCCTTCGTGGGAGATAGTTTCTATGAAGAAATATGATCTGATCACGATTGGCCGCGCGAATATGGACTTGTTTTCAAGTGACATTGGCGCTGAGTTCGTGGATATTACTGGGTTTGTGCCGCAAGTCGGAGGCAGCCCCACGAACATCGCGATTGGCACTGCCAAGCTCGGCATGAAATCCGCCGCGATTACGGCTGTTGGCAATGATAACGTTGGCGATTTCATCATCAAATACTTGGAGCGTAAAGGGGTCATCACAGACCTAATCACGCGCAAGGCCGGTAAAAGCAGCCTTGCCGTGCTGGGTGTGCAACCACCAGACAAGTTCCCATTATTGTTCTATCGCGAAAATCCACCTGACATTTGGATCACAATCGATGATTTGCCGGATTTCAGCGAAACCAAGGCCTTTCTAATTTCAGGCACAGCGTTAGCGCGGGGCACTTGTGGCCCAGCAACGTTTTACGCCGCTGAAAAGGCACACGAAGCTGGCACGCTAACGTACGTCGATCTGGATTTGCGGCCAGACCAATGGCAGCATCCGATGGAAGCCGGCGTGGCGTTGCGGCGCATCATGACCATGGTCGATGTGGTGATTGGCACCGAAGAAGAACTTTGGGCCGCCATCAACACCGATCCAGCCAAATGGCATGGCAATGACGCCGTCACCGCTGAAGAACGCGCGGCTGTAGAAGCCTGGATTGCAGACCAAATGCAATCAGACGCTAGCCCCAGCGTGATCGCGCTCAAGCGTGGCAGCAAGGGCGTCACGATTTTTGAAAGTGGCAAAGCACCACTCGATGTCCCTGGCTTTCCAGTTGAAATTCTCAACACCGTCGGCGCAGGGGATGCGTTTGCCAGCGGGCTAATCACCTCACGCAACAACGGTCTAGATTGGTACAACGCTGCACGCTTTGCCAATGCTTGCGGGGCACTGGTTGTCACGCGGCACGGTTGTGCAGAAGCATTGCCAGACAAGGCAGAAGTTGAAGATTTTATTGCGAATTACAAGCCTAATGAGTAATGAGTAAGGTGTAAAAAATGCCCCCTTACACCTTACTTATTACACGTTCCTAACCTATGTCACTTCATCCAACGCTCGAAAACAAAGTCATCATCATTAGCGGGTCTAC
>JAHDBS010000329.1:4159-5405 GCA_020630225.1 Anaerolineales bacterium
CTATGTCACTTCATCCAACGCTCGAAAACAAAGTCATCATCATTAGCGGGTCTACCTCCGGTACAGGCAAAGCGATTGCGTTGCGCTGTGCGGAGTTAGGGGCGAAGGGCGTTGTTGTCACTGGGCGCAATGCGCCGCGTGGTGAAGATACGGTGGATGCGATTGAGGCAATTGGCAAGCGCACTGGGGTTGGCACAGACGCTGTGTTTGTCAAAGCAGACCTGAATGACCCGGCGCAATGTCAGACGATTGTCGATGTTTGCGAAAAGAAATTTGGCACGGCGCATGGCTTGGTCAACGCGGCTGGACGTGGCACACGTGCTAGCTTGGAAAACACCAGCGTTGAAGTGTGGGATGAGATTGTCAACCTGCATCTCCGTGCACCGTTTTTACTGACCCAAGCAGCAACAACTCTGATGAAAGCCAATGGGAACGGCGGCGCAGTCGTCAATATCGGCTCGACCGCAGCCCACGGTGGCGCACCCATTCTGTTGCCTTACACTGCGGCCAAAGGCGGGTTGATGATGATGACCCGTAACAATGCACAGGCCTTACGCCCGCACAAAATTCGCGTGTTTATGCTGAACATCGGCTGGACTGCTACCGAACAAGAGCACATTGTGCAATTGGAAACTGGGGCGCCCGAAAACTGGCTTGAACTCGCCGATGAAAGCGCACCGCTTGGTCGCATTTTACGCCCGGATGATATTGCGCCAATGGTGACCTATCTACTGAGCGAACAAGCCCGCATGATCACCGGCTCAATTATCGAGTGGGATCAGACCATGATATTAGGACCTTACGATGCTTAAAGTTGGAATTGTCGGGACGTCTTGGTGGGCAGATTCAATGTATCTGCCAGCGCTGACGAACCATCCGAACGCCACAGTGACGGCTGCTTGTGGACGCAACCCAGAACGCGCCCAAGCCTTTGCCGATCTATGGAATATCCCTACGATCTACACTGACTTCAACGTGATGATTGAAACGGAAGAATTGGATGCAGTCGTGATTGCCACTGGCAACGATACGCACTATCCAATTACCATGAAGGCGCTGCAGCACAATCTGCACGTGCTGTGTGAAAAGCCAATCGCGCTTGATCTGGCTGAAGCTGAAGAAATGGCCGCGCTTGCTGAAGAAAAAGGCGTAATTACGTCTGTGCCGTTTACCTATCGCTTTATGCCAACGAACCGTTACATCAAAGAATTGATTGACGACGGTTACATTGGCAAGCCGTATCACA
>JAHDBS010000330.1 GCA_020630225.1 Anaerolineales bacterium
AGTGTTGAAATATTGCGTAATGTTGCTAGCTCAGTTGCATAGTCAAAAAAGGCACGTTCATCACGTAGTGTTCGTTTTTTCCAAATCTGAATGGCGCGTTTCAAGGCTTTGACAAATAGCGCTTTTTCGGAAGCGGCAGTCTGCTCATCAACATAGCTAGGCCATTGAATAATGTCTCTTAGAAGAAACGTGTTTGTCAGGGAGTGAGTGCTGTAACGCGGATGTGTAGCAGAGCCACGGTTCTCTACCAGGGCGTAAGCTAACAGCTCTTGTAGGGCTGGTTGCTGATGTTGGCTTCCAAGATCGCTGTAAGCAGCAAGGTCTTGAAGAGTGCCGCCGTTATCAGCGACGATTGGCATTGTCCGCAGCAGTGATTTTGCATTGACTGAAAGCAGAGTTGTCCATAGTTTCTTATAGATGTTTGTATATAAGTCATGGACGTTTTTTGAATACCATTGTTCAAGGTCTTCAATGAGCGCGGTAAAACTTGTGCCTTGCGCAAGTATAGAAGCAACTAGACGCAGGGCTAGCGGATGTCCGCCAACTTTGTCATAAATGATTTCTGCGTTGTGATGTAAAAATGAGGCGTCCGTAGTGCTACCTGTAACGCGTCTATAGTGATTGAGTAGTAATGCCTCCGCTGCAAAAAACGGGAGCTCTCCAACTACAATCTGAGCGATGTTATAGGCTGCAAATTCGGTTGGGTATGCTCTAGAGGTTATTAAAAATCTACTCTTGTTTGTTGCAAGCCCATGTAAGCACTGGGCAAGCTCAGCGTAGTCTGCTTGTTCTTCTAAATTGTCAATGACAATGAAGTAAGGCGATTGACTAAGCGCAGCCTGTACTGCTTGGTAACGTTCATCGCGGCCACGAAATTCGCCCGGTTTACTAAACTTAGTGAGTAACTCTGCAATGATCTGATCTGTATGCGAACTGCCATCTGTAACATTAGTTTTTAGACGAATCCAGAAAACATCTTTGTATAACGATGTTCGAATGATGGTGCGTGCAATTTGGTCAGCGATAGCGCTTTTCCCAATCCCCCCGATCCCCTTCAGGCAGATTACATCCGCATTATTGGGCATAGTTAGTAGTTCAATACATTGTGTGACTGCGGGCGGGGTGCCAACAAACGTATCATATAGAGGTGTTTCTAAATTGTTGAGTTGGCGTGTTTGCTCTGCTTTACGAAAATCTTGTTCACTTTGAAGTGTATGTTGTGCAAGAGTAGTGAGAGCCTTTTTACGCGCAGCATTTAGCGCAAAACGACTTGAGAATTGCAGCTGTGCTGCAGCAGCTTCTGTTTTGACCTTGTCCCAATAGATGGTTTGTAAAATCGCAGGGTATTTAGCGTCGTAAATACCAATTTGTGCAACAAGGTCTCCAAGAACATTGCGCTCAGCAAGAAGCCGTTCTGGACCATTAGCAAGAATGGCTTCATCTAGGGAGAGGAGGCCACAATCCATTACAGGTAATGTTGTCACGCTTGAAAGTTGCTTCAAGGATGTTTCAAACAGGCCTGTTAGCTTGTCTATTGTTGGTAATGGGTTGTGTTCAGACTCCATGCGGCAGATACCCTTCCTGAAGTAAATGATTGCCTGATGGTAGGTATTTTAGATCAAGATGCGTAAATTATCTGCGTATAAACTGTCCAGTTGATCCTAAACGCAAATTTTGATTATTTGATTAAGTGGGACAGGGTCAAATGACTAATCAAAATCTTTGAGCAATAGGGCACATCTCTGAATAGACTAAGCATCAATGAGTGACCTAGACTATAATTCTCACAATCAAATAAATTCGATTGGTGAACAGTGGCCCGGATGCACTGCTCACAATGGGGAAAGCCTGTGAAAGTCAGGCACTGACGCGCAACGGTAAACCAAATGTGTTTGGACAAGTCCGATTACCCGCCAATCATTTCTGTGTCCGCTACGCGACTGAAGGACAAGGCTTACAGTAGAGTTGAGTCACCCGCGTGGTGACTTTTTTGTTTTATGAACTATCCTTTTTCTGCTCTCGTTGGTCAAGATACGATGCGTTTGGCATTGTTACTCAATGCCATCAACCCCAGTATTGGCGGTGTCTTGATCCGCGGTGAAAAAGGCACCGCTAAGTCCACGGCGGTGCGCGCGTTGGCTGATGTGCTACCTACTATTGATGTCGTCGCAAATGCCCCATATCCGTTTGGCCCGAATGATGTTCCCAACGATGCATATCCGCTTGCCGGAGAGACAACGCAACAGCGACAGGTGCCGTTGGTCAACCTGCCACTTGGGGTAACAGAAGACCGTCTGTTAGGCACCATCAATTTAGAAGCGGCATTACAAGAAGGACGCAAGACCTTTGAGCCGGGCTTACTCGCGCAGGTGCACCAAGGTGTGCTTTATATCGATGAAGTCAACTTACTCAATGATCACGTTGTGGATGTCTTGCTGGATGTTGCCGCAATGGGGGTCAATCGGGTGGAGCGCGAAGGCGTTTCTGCTAGCCATCCCGCGCGATTTATCTTGATTGGCACCATGAACCCCGAAGAGGGCGACCTGCGTCCACAGTTGTTAGATCGGTTCGGGCTGTCAGTGGATGTTGCTGGCTCACGCGACAAAACAACGCGCACAGAAATTGTGCGACGACGGCTAGCTTTTGAAGCCGATCCGGTGCAATTCCAAGCACAATATGCCGTGACAGAGCAGACGCTTAAGCTACAAATCAGCGCTGCGCGGAATTTGTTAGCAGCCGTAACATTGCCAGATCCGCTGCTAGAGATGATTTCTGAAATTGCTATCGCTTATGATGTCGATGGCATGCGCGCCGACTTGGTGATTCATAAAACGGCAACAACGTTGGCTGCTTGGGAAGGCATGCGCACCGTGACGCCAGACCACATTCGGACAGCTGCTGCGCTGGCGTTGCCTCATCGTCAGCGGCGTCAACCGTTAGACGATAGCGGACTAGACTCGCAACAGCTAGACGACATCACTGAGCGCTACGAAAACGAACAGCCTCGGGAGCCTGAGACCTCTCCATCGGAGGGCGATTGACGTTGATCCAGACCATGGTGACGCGCCAGCGGGCTTGCCACAGTCCGCAGAGAGCGAAGTCGCATCTGCCGATCAACCTTATAAAACACGCCGTCTGGCGGCTCATAAGATCCGCCAAGTGCAACCAGTGAGTGGTCGCCGAACCCGCGCAGTGGGCACGCAGCATGGTGCCTATATCCGCTCAGCAATTCCTGCTCGGCCTGTGCGCAATATGCATGAAATTGCATTAGATGCGACTCTCCGCTCAGCAGCGCTCAATGGCGCTGGTTTGCCGCTAAAGGTTACGTCGCAAGACTATCGAGTCAAGGTCAGGACTGCGCGTAGTCGCAACCTAATTTTGTTTGCCGTTGATGCCTCCGGTAGTATGGCTGCGCGTAAACGAATGGAAGCGGTGAAGGGCGCGATTCTGAGCCTATTACTAGACGCTTACCAAAAGCGTGACCAAGTAGGTCTTGTTACTTTTCGCGGCGAGACTGCGCAGGTTGCGTTGCCGCCAACGAACTCCGTATCAGTCGCGCGGCGGCATCTTGAGAAATTGCCGACAGGAGGGCGCACGCCGCTCTCTGCTGGCCTCATCACAACCTATGATCTGTTGCAAAAGTATCAGCAGCGCGATGATAGCGTCACGCCGCTCATTGTCGTCCTCAGCGATGGGCGTGCGAATGTCGCACGAAAAGGGAGCAAGGCTTTGGTAGAAGTTAAGACTATTGCGCAGAAAATTGCAGCCAAGCACTGGTCAACCCTAGTCATCGACTGTGAAAGCGGCTACCGTCGTTTAGGTCTAGCGAAGACGCTTGCTACTGATATAAACGGTCAATATCTTCAATTAGAAGAGCTCTCTGCCGATCAGTTGACCCGTGAAATTCGCACATCACTCATGACGCATTCCGCATTACTCCCGCAATGACCGCACCTGTTCTCATGATCCTCGGCACCAGTTCATCTGCTGGGAAAAGCCTGCTTGTCGCGGCGCTGTGTCGCATCTTTGCCCGAAAAGGCATCCGCGTTGCGCCGTTCAAAGCGCAGAATATGTCTAATAACGCTGGCGTCTGTGCCGATGGCAGCGAGATTGGGCGGGCGCAAATTACGCAGGCCTTTGCGGCGGGGATTGAACCCACTGCGCAGATGAACCCGGTGTTGCTGAAGCCGGAAGGCAATGCGCGTTCACAGGTCGTTGTGCTGGGCAAAGCGCAGGCAACGCTGTCGGCGCGGAATTATTATGAGCGCAAGCAAAAGTTTTGGAACGCCGTCACCGACTCGCTGGATGCGCTTCGTGAAGAGTACGACCTAGTCATTGCGGAAGGTGCAGGCAGCCCAGTAGAGCTCAATTTAAAACCTGGCGACATCGTCAATATGGCGGTCGCAATGTATGCCGATGCCAAAGTAATCTTGGTTGGTGACATTGATCGCGGTGGAATTTTTGCGCAGTTGTTAGGCACATACTGGCTGCTTGAGAAAGCCGAGCAAGATAAAGTCATTGGCTTTTTAGTAAACAAATTTCGTGGCGATCCCACGTTATTTACAGATGGCGTCGATATTTTGACCGAGCGTTCAGGCGTACCAGTCTTAGGCGTGGTGCCGTGGGTCACTGAACTCAACTTGCCCGAAGAAGATGGCGTCGCCCTAGAGTCATACAATGCGATGTCGCAAGCGGGTAACGCCATTGACATCGCAATTATTCGCGTGCCGCGCATCTCTAACTTTGATGACTTTGACCCGTTCTTACAAGAACCGGGCGTGCGGATTCGCTATGTGACGCGCGTTGCTGATCTCGGCGCGCCAGACGCCATCATTCTGCCGGGCACAAAGACCACCATGCCAGACCTTGCTTGGTTACAGCAGAAAGGGTTCGACACAGCCATTACAGCCTTTGCTGCCCAAGGCGGCACTGTTGTGGGCATTTGTGGTGGTTATCAAATGTTGGGCACAGTCGTCACAGATCCAGAGCATGTTGAGTCTGACTTAGAAGAACTCAATGGCCTTGGGCTGTTGCCAATTGAAACGGCGTTTATCGGGGAGAAAGCAACGTTTCGCTCAGAGGCAACTGTTCATGCGGCTGGTATTCCTTGGTTACAGGGCGTCACGGAAACAACAGTGAACGCCTATGAAATCCACATGGGACAATCTGTCAGTGCCTCTAACTGGTTGACGATTGAAAAGCGTTCCAACCAACCAGTACAGCACGCAGACGGCGCGATGTCGCCAAATGGAAAGATTTGGGGCTGCTATCTCCACGGCCTCTTTGCAAACCACAGTTTCCGGCGTGCGTGGCTCACCTCACTGGGCTGGGAAGAACCGACGACGCAAATTGTAGAGCTAGACGCAGCGCTAGATCGGCTTGCGGATGTGGTGGAAGC
>JAHDBS010000331.1 GCA_020630225.1 Anaerolineales bacterium
CGCAAAATCCTTATATTGCGCGCGCATGACTTTCTTGTCAAACTTGCCAACCGAAGTCTTGGCAATTTCTTCAACAAGCAAAATGTCGTCTGGCAACTCCCATTTTTGGAAGGACTTGCGCAGCACATCGTACATGCTTTCTTTTTCTGGAGTTGCACCAGGCTTGGCAACAACCAATGCCAATGGTCGCTCTTGCCACTTTGGATGCGGGATCGCGATCACTGCGGCTTCTAGCACTTCAGGGTGCGCCATCAGCGCGTTTTCCAGATCAATAGTAGAAATCCATTCACCGCCAGACTTGACTAAGTCTTTAGTACGGTCAACCAAGGCCACAAAACCGTGTTCATCAATGGTGGCAACGTCACCGGTGCGGAACCAACCGTCTTGGAATGAGTCTGCATTGCGATCACTCTTGTAGTATTCACGAATGACGTACGGGCCACGTGCTTGCAATTCACCGGGCGTTGAACCATCCCAAGCAACTTCTTTGCCATTGTCATCGACAATGCGCAGTTCAACGGTCGGTAACGGTGGTCCTTGCTTCGACAAAATGTCCAGCTTGGCTGCACTGTCCCAGTCTTGCATATAACTACGCAAGTAGGCCGCAGTCCCAAGCGGTGACATTTCAGTCATCCCCCACGCGTGGGCAATTTCTACGTCATGGTCGTTGGCATACGTCTCGATGAGTGAGCGCGGCGCGGCGGAGCCACCACACGGAATGCGGCGCAGGCTGGAAATATCATAGTCACCGTTTTCAAGCTCAGCCAGCAGACCAATCCAGAGGGTTGGAACACCTGCTGTAAAGGTGACTTTGTGGTCTTGAATAATGTTCGCCAAGTCTTTTGGCGTCATGTACTTGCCAGTGTAGACCTGCGTTGCGCCAAACATCGTGGAACAGAATGGCATCCCCCAGCTCATGACATGGAACATTGGCACGAGCGGCATGACAACATCGGTTTCAGCGATGGCGAAGTTAGCCGTGGTCGCTTCAGACAGCGCATGCAAATACATGGATCGATGTGAATACAGCGCGCCTTTCGGGTTACCCGTGGTGCCAGAGGTGTAGCACATGCCAGCCGCTTCACGTTCATCAAGGTCGGGCCATTCGAACTCATCTGATTCGTGTGCCAAGACGTCTTCGTATGGCAGTACGTTCTTGAGCGAGGTCTTTGGCAACGGTTCGCCCGGCTCTGCCATGACCAAAATCGCTTTGACGTTGGTCATTTGATCCGCCACTTTTTCCAGCAACGGTAGCAAATCCGCATCGACACAAATCACTTGGTCATCCGCATGATTGATGATGTAGCCGAGTTGATTTTCATTCAAGCGAATGTTGAGCGTATGCACAACAGCCCCCATGCATGGAATGCCAAAGTAACACTCAAGGTGATGGTGGGTGTTCCAAGCAAACGTCCCAACACGGTCGCCGCGCTTGACGCCCAGCTTAGTCAGCGCATTGGCCAGCTTGGCGCAGCGCTTGTAAAAATCCGCATAGGTATATTCGTGATACCCATCCGCCAGCTTCGTTACAATTTTTTTGCGACCAAACAAGCGCTTGTTGCGTTCCAAAATTGCAGTCAGCGTCAGTTGATAGTCCATCATCAACCCTTCGGTCATGATGTCGCGTGACGCACCGCCAGTTGCAGGCACCAACGGTTCAACAGGCTGCGCTGGTGCCGCTGCTTCTGCGGGCTGCGCGTCTGCCTGTGCTGATGTTTCTGCAGCTTCATCGAGGCCCTTTGCGACTCGATAGAAGTTGTCGTATGTAAATTTATTCGCCATGATGTCCTTTCCGAGGCGTCAGAGAAATGAGTAGGCCACTAAACCGCGCTGTCAATTTGTGTGGCTAGCAGTGCGGTTTTGGCCTTAGCGCAAAGCGCTATTCTCTACGCGCTGCTTATTTCCGTCGTCCCATGCCAGCAGACTTAGCCCCAACCAGCGCTACGCGGTTCCCAAGGACCTGCTTTCCTTCTTCCATTTCCTTGTGTGCCAAGCCAATGTCTTCAAATGAATAGACTTGCCCTAAGCATGGATCAACTTGTCCAGAGCGAACGAGATTGTTGTATGCATAGGCTTGTGGATCGTTACAGCCATGTGACCCTTGCAATCGTTTTTGGCGTACCCAGTGGTAGCGCAAATCGACAACGGCAGAGTAGCCAGTCGTACCAGCACTGATGACAACCATCCCGCCAGCTTCACAAACAAAGATACTGGTTGGAATAGTCGCTTCCCCAGGGTGTTCAAAAACAATATCTGGATTACGGCGTTCACCGAGCACATCCCAAATTGCTTTCCCAAAGGCACGTGCGCCTGCCATCCACTCTTTTTGACCAGCAGTATCGGTCCAGTGTGGCGGCACACCCCAGTGATTGAAGTTTTTACGATTGATGTATCCAACTGCACCTTTTTCGATACAGTACTCACCGCGTTCATCATCAGAGACAACCGCAATTGCGCGCGCGCCAGCAACCTTGGCGAGTTGCAAGGCCTGCGTACCAAGCCCACCGGAGCCACCCCAAACAAGGACGACATCATCTTTCTTCATTTCGTTGCCTTTCCAACCAAACAACATGCGGTAAGCGGTTGTCCCAACTAAGGTTGGAGCAGCAGCTTCTTCCCATGAAAGATGGTCAGCCTTAGGCATAACTTGATGCGCAGATGCTTTACAGAACTGTGCGAATGACCCAAAGTTCGTGTTGTAACCCCAGATCGCAGCTGACGGTGCCAGGATTGGATCTTTACCGGCTGTGACCCAAGGGTCATCCAGTTTCCACGTGCCATGGTGCACGACAACTTCATCACCAACAGCGATGTTGTTTACGTTTTCGCCAACGGCGTACACGATCCCAGACACATCACTCCCGCCAATGTGGAAGTCAAAGGGTTCGCCCATTTTTTGGCGAATTTTGATCACATCGATTGGAATACCACGGGCAGCCCAAACGTTGTTGTAGTTAATTCCAGCTGCCATTGACGCAATAAGTACGTCCTCTGGGCCTAGTTCTGGAACGTCAATTTCTTCAATTTGAAATGCATCAGTTGGGTCCCCAAAACGTTCCGCACGGATTGTTTGGGCATACATTTTCTTCGGGACAGTACCTAAGGGCGGCAATGCACCAATCGGGACAATTTCAGTCATGATGATGGTAATTCCTTGCTGTTATGGGCAGAGACATGCTGAACTCCGGCGACTGTGTGGAAAACGCACGGCAGCAGTAGTACCCATCAGAACGGGTTCTGACTCTGAGTCAGTTCATATGGGCGTAACTATACAAACAAACGTTAGAAGATTCAAATGAACTTACTAATCATGTCTTTTTCTGCAAGGTTTTGAGTTCAACAGGAAATAAATAGCAACCAATGTGCATAGAGAAAGTGCCAACTGATGTTCAGCGTCAGGTTGCACATTTTGCAGGGTTAGCAGCACACTTCAAAAACATAAACCTAGATCACAGACAGCAAGAGAAGCTTTGTAATCTAAAATGTATAATCCTGTTTCGCAAAACAAATTTAGAGAGAATATGAATAAAAAACCATTAAGCACACAAAACAAACTCATCTTAATCCTGTCTGTATTGATGTCCATCCTATTGACAGCCTGCGGTGGAGATGCAGAAGAACAAATTCCACCAACGGAAGAAGTATTGCCGACCAATACTCCTTTGGTTGTTCCAACAGATACACCAGAGCCAACGGCTGTTCCAACTGAAGAACCAACCGCAACGCCAACACCGGAACCAACAGAAACGCCAACGCCTGAGCCAACCGCAACGCCGACTCCAGAACCAACGGCCTTGTCATCTGGGGATACCTTCTATGAAACAACGTTCACAGATATCAATGACTGGTATCTGATTGAGTTGAATGAAGGCAACCCTGATTACAAAATTGAGCCGCAAGACAACGGGTTGTTCGTCGTTGTTCCAGACTCAAACGATTTCATCTGGCTCTATAACACCGAGTACCCAACTCTTGACGATGTCCGCATGGAAGCCAATGTCGAGCTCTTAGGTGGCACAAATTACACCTATTACACCCTTGGCTGTCGTTCTGGTAATGATGGTCTTTATGTCTTTTACCTTGACACAGGCGGCTTCTGGCAAATTGGGAAGTTCTTCAATGAATATTCTGAATATGAACAGTTAGCACAAGGCGGTAGCTTTGCAATCAATTTAGCAAAGGCCGAGAACAAATTCGCAGCAGAATGTAGTGGTGACACCCTGAGTATGTTTGTGAATGATCAACTCTTAGGCCAAGCAACCGATACTACCCACACCACAGGGGAAGTTGCGATTGGTGTCGAAACCTTTGATCATCCAAATAGCGAGGTCCTATTCAAAGACTTGAAGTTGATGGTGCCATAACAAAATTGCATGGCGTTCCCAAAATTCGGGAATATGGTCTCTAAAAACCCAGAATGCAAGTGTCTGAAGACTCAGAACGCAGGAATAGATTGAACTGACCGACGGTCATACACTATAGGTACAGAAATCTAACTGATCTGGAGCTTTCAATGACTACACAAAACATCTCGTCCGACTCAAACATTGCCGTTGCCATCAAACTAGTGGCTGTGGTGTTGACCGTTGCTATTGCAATTCGACTTGGACAGAGCATTGGACTCATTTCACTTGCTATCTTATGGGGCTTAGGAGCCCTGCTAGCCGCCACACTTCGCCCACGGGCAGAGCGTGCGCCGGTTGTGCTAAACCCGACTCACGATAAATATCTTGCAAATGGCTTATAAGCCACTAGCTACTGAAAGGAACTTGCCATGAAATACGTATCATTTGCTGTTGTTGCCATCGCTGGCGTTGCCGCTGCTGTTCTCGCTCGTCGCGAATACAAGGCATTGCCAACTGTGGAAAACGCACTAGAAGGCTAATAACAATTACCGTTGTTATAAACAGAAAAGCCGCACTGGGTTTCCAGTGCGGCTTTTTTGATTCTTGGGTCTTTTATGGATAGGCCCGATAGGCGCGAGACGGCCCGATGGGCGCGTCTCTACCTACAGCTCCGTAATCTTCTTCGCGTTGTCAGACGGCAACACGCGTTGACACATCTCAAGGTGCAAGCGTCCCCCGGTTGTGTAGGGATGCGCTTCGATCACTTCTTCATTCAGTTCAATCCCTAAGCCCGGTTCGGTGGGCGGCAGCATATACCCTTGTTCCCACGTAAGTGATTTCGTCAAAATGTCACTGTGGAAGTCCGTCAAGATGGTTTCTAGGATGAGGAAGTTCGGAATGCTAAAGCCAAGGTGAGTCGCGGCGGCGTGTGCCACTGGCCCACAGTAGATGTGGGGCGCAACCTGAGCATTGTAAAGCTCGGCCACCGTTGCGATTTTCTTAGTTTCGTAAATGCCGCCGCTGCGGCCAATGTCTGG
>JAHDBS010000332.1 GCA_020630225.1 Anaerolineales bacterium
TGTACATCCCGACAAAAAAGAACGGGATGGTTGCCAGCCTTTATGAAAAGCTCGGCTTTACTGCAGCTGGCGAACCTGGCAACGTCCACCTATCAACCTTAGACGTCGCAACCTACACACCTTTTGAAACTGCAATTCACAATTGCTAAGCGCCTCCACATCTTATGAAAATTCATCATATCGGCATCATTATTCCTGATCGCAGCCAAATGGACATCTGGCAAACGCTGTTTGGTTGCGGCGTTATTAGCGAACATTATATTGATGAATACCAAGCAACGCTTATCTTTTGTGAAACAGATGGAACAAATGGCCCTGCGATTGAATTCATCATTCCAGATGGTGGCACGTTGAAAAAATTCAACAAAGGCCGCGGCGGTTTACACCACATTGCATTTCAAGTCGACTCAATCGAAGACGTGCGCAAGACCATCAAAGACCAACATCAAATCGATTTGCTAGAAGACCATAACGTGCGTGTTGATCATTTACAGGTCAATTTCTTACCGCCATTTGTCACGCGCGGCGTAATTATTGAATACGTGCAGGAAGACGGCACCACTTACAGACCTCCAGCTTAGTCATGAACACGCCGTTTACGTTAAAGAAAGAAATCCGCACGTTGCTATGGTTAGCGTTGAAAGTGGTTGTGATTTTAGTAATTAAGATCATCATCACCACACCAGAGCCAGTTCTGTATCAAGGCTTTTAAGCGTGACGTTAGACTCTCTCCATTTTCTAGCATTCATCTTTGTGAGCTTGCTAGCATTTACTTTCAGCCCGTCTTTAGTGCTTAGAAAGATCGTTTTTAGCATCGCCACTGGTTATTTCTTTGGCAGTTACTTCATCAATGATGTTTTAGGCGCGGCAATTCTTTTTGTGACGTTGGCCTTGAGCTATCTAGCAATTGTGCGCTTAGTAACGCACAAGACACCGTGGCTACTTTGGGTTTCTATTACTGGGGTGGTTTTACTATTTCCCGCCATTCTGTATTCCAGCAGTGTCTTTCTAACGCTTGGCATTGGCCAAAAAGCAGTCACAGTGTTGGGCTATGCTTACATCTTACTGAAGCTTGTTCACATGCTAACTGACGCTTACCAAGGCGTGTTAAAACGGATTCCGATTTGGGATTTTGTCGTCTATAACCTCAGCTTCCTCACCTTAGTTGCTGGGCCAATTCAGCGGTTCGGTGAATTCCAGACCGAATGGGCGGCCCTAGGCAATACTACGGTTGACCTTGAGTCTGGCTATCGTCATCTGCACCGTATTGCAAATGGTTACCTGCAAATGGTCGTGCTGAGTCCGTTAGTGCGGCGCGTACCAGAAACAATAACAACCCTAATTGGCGCAGACGCTTCACTTGATGTGATTGCGTTCTATACACGGCCCGTTTACTTGTATCTAAACTTTGCTGGGTACACCTCAATTGTGATTGGCATTGGCCTGTTGTTTGGCTTCAAGCTGCCAGAAAACTTCAACAAACCTTGGCGGGCCACAGATTTTTTAGATCTATGGCAACGGTGGCACATCACGCTAACCAACTGGATGCGCGACTATGTATTTACACCGCTGTATAAGCTGCTGCTTATGCCCTTTAGAACCCGGCAAACGCAACTGGCAATTATGTTGTACTTCATTACCTTTGTCATTCAAGGGTTGTGGCATCGGATCAATGCCGAGTTTGTGCTGTATGCCCTCACATTAGGGTTTGGGGCAGCCTTAGCAAAAGCGGTGCAAGTGGGGTTAGCCAAGCGGCTAGGCAAAAAGCAAGCAAAGGCATTTACCGCTACCAAGCAATTTAGCGTGCCATATTTCGTGTTGAATTATCATATCTTTGCGATAAGTATGTACTTCATCCAAGACTTCCTATGATGCAACCGCTTGCCCCTCCACCCACAACTCAACGTACATTTACACTGCAAAATCAACAGCAGTTTGCCGCACTCTCTGGTGATTACAACCCAATGCACGTGGACCCAATTGCTGCCCGGCGGCTAATGTTTGGCGCTAACGTTGTGCATGGCATCCACTTGGTGCTGTGGTGTTTAGATGCCGTCAGCGCAGTCAACGCACGCCCAGTTGAAACGGTCAGTGCGCAATTTCGTAAACCCGTTCGCGTAGATGAACCTGTCACGGCTAGCTTCAGTTTCAAAAACGACACGAAGCTCAAGATCAAGCTCAATGGGCAAGACGGCCTACTCACAACGATCAACATTGCGTTTAGCACAACACCACAAGAGGCCGCTAGCACGCTAGATTTGCCACGCTTCACAGATCTAGACCCTGTGCTAAGCGTCTGCCAACAGCTTGAACCCGCAGCAATCCCTACTTATCGTGAAACGCTGCCGTTAGTCTACGACCCAACAACTGCTGCGGCACTATTTCCTAACTTGACTGCAGCGGTCATCACGCCATTACTTGGCGTGACTTATGTCGTCGGAATGCGTTGCCCCGGACTGAATTCCATCATGCGCGATGTAAAACTGACCTACACGTCGCAACAACAACCGGCCACAGACTATAGGGTTACCACATCAGCCTACGACCCGCGTCATGAGATCGTAACGTTGGCGCTAACAAATCAAAATTTTGACGCGACAGTATCGGCCCACGTACGCCCGACAGTTACGCAACAAGCCTCTTGGGCAGACGTCCAAGCAGTAAGCAAGGCCGACTTTAGCCAACAAACAGCATTAGTCATTGGGGGGTCACGCGGGCTGGGGGAGACCATCACAAAATTGCTGGCTTGCGGCAATGCAAAAGTCTTCTTCACTTACCATCGCGGGCAAGCAGAAGCCGCTGCAATTGTGAAGTCGGCACCGCCACAGTTACAACAGAGATTGATACCAATCCAACTAGACGTGACCGCAATCGACCAGTTAGATACAGCATTGGCCGGCGTGACAGACATTTATTATTGTGCTTCCCCCTATATTCGGGCTGGATCTAAAAAAGCTTTTAGCAGAGCGCTATATAATAGGTTCGCAAGCTTCTATGTAACGGGGCTGATTGATGTTGTAAACGCTTTTGCTGCTTTGCCAAGCGCAAACAAAACACGTAATTTGTTTTACCCTTCAACAGTGTTTATTGAAGCGCCACATGCTGAATTTTCAGAATATACAGCGGCCAAACAAACTGGCGAATTAATCTGCCAAACGTTACAAGACAAAGGTTTATTACAAAACGCTTATGTCAATCGGTTGCCGCGTTTGGCAACTGACCAAACCGTAAGCTTGGTAGCTGTAGATACACAACACCCTTTACCAATCATGCAGCAAGCACTTCATGATTATCTTGAGGTAGAAACACTTAGATGAGCCAACTTGAAAGCTATCTGCCCGCGGCAGACATAGCCGGAAAACAACAGCAGTATCCACTCTCTGTTGCCTTTCTTGAAGACCTAATTGATAAAGCAAAAATTATTTTTGATAAACAAATTCAATTTTTGCTAGCCGAACGCGCTGATACCTTCTGGCCCGTTGCAGAGAAAATTCTGCAACTGAGCCATAACATTCAGGCAGACCCGCTCACACCGTTGATCAATTTCAGCATTGAAATGCTCAAACAGCAGTCTGTTTACATGAAATCTGGCGAGTACATGTATAGCGTTGATGAATATGAAAACGCCTATGACGACATCTATAACAATCCAGACGTCATGGAAAAATACTATTTACACGGCCTACTGATGACCCATGCCTTTTGGCCAATTCATCTAGACATGCACATGTTCTTTGAAAATGAATTCCTAAGTGCCATTCCTTCAACGGCCACGGTCGGGGCAGAAATTGGTTACGGACATGGCCTATATCTATTAGAAACATTACGCCATAGCCCTGAATCAAAAGCTGTTGGATTTGATGTAAGCCAATATGCATTGGCCTTTACAAAGCGTGTCTTAGAACACAATGGCATCGCGCCTGAACGCTATGACTTAGGGTTAGGGGATGTGCGTGATGGCTTACCCTATGAAGATAATTCGCTCGACTGGTGTATTTTTGCCGAGGTCTTAGAACACATTCCAAACCCAGACCAAGCCCTACAAGAATTGGCGCGCTGTACAAAATCAGGCGGCCCAATTTTTGTAACAACCGCAGCAAACAACCGTTCCGTTGACCACATTTGGCACTTCCACAACCTTGAAGAGGTTGAAGACATGCTCAACCGCAATGGGCTCCAAATTGTGAAGCAGCTAGACTTACCGCTGTCTCGTTACATGCCAAACACCACAGATCCAACGATCAACGTGGCTTATATTTGCAACAAAATTACTTCCTAAGCTTATGACCACTACTCAAAACCAACTCCAAGACATTTTCCGTGAAGTGTTTGATGATGACGATATTGAAATCAGCGACGCAATGACCGCTGACGACCTTGAAGAATGGGATTCAATGATGCACATCAACCTAATCTTTGCCTGTGAGCAAAAGTTCAATATCAAGTTTGCATTGGCTGAAATTGCCGGTTTAAAAGATGTTGGCGAACTGCGCCGCGTAATCGAAGAGAAATCTGCGTAACCCCCCTTCAACCGGCAACTTGCGTTAGATTGATCGAATGAAAAAGCTCGTCATCAGACTATTCGGGTTGCTCTGTTTGCTTTCAATAGGCGCGACCCA
Source organism: Anaerolineales bacterium (assembly GCA_020630225.1). GTDB lineage: Bacteria > Chloroflexota > Anaerolineae > Anaerolineales > UBA6668 > JAHDIM01. The sequence continues at coordinate 4,620 of JAHDBS010000332.1, forward strand.
ACTGCAACGGGCCGCGCCTTTTTGTTGGGGCAACTTACCCTTTTGCGACAAATATAACCACGTTGTCGGCAATGATCTACATCACGATCTCTATTTTATGGGGGGCAGCCGCGCCCTTTACGGGTTTAATGCGCTGCACTTTGAGGGGCAAACTGGCCTAAAAAGTTACAACTTAGCCACAACCGGCTTCACTTATCCAGAAAGCACTTATTTGTTAGAACAAATGCTAACCGGGCCAGACGCCGACCACTTTACTGGATCTACAATTTTGGTTGAGGTGTATCACTCACCAATTATTAGCTTGGGTGATATTTTCACGGCTAGGAAAACTTACTTCTTAGATCGGGCCAACATAAAACTGGTGTGGCAAGCATCGCGAGATCTGCATGAAATCCCATTTTATAACTGGCCAATCACATACTGGGCCGCACTGGGCGCGCACTCTATTTACGGCATGTTTGGCATTGGCCACATTGATGATGCCGTGCGGGAACTCCAAGTGGTGAATCAATCTGGCCTAGTCGATCGGGTGCCGCAAGAAACTTGTAAACCCAGCGATGCTAGCGGTTATAAGGTGTTGAATAAAGCTGTTGCAACGCAGTGTGGGGAACAAGAATTAGCCAGCTATCAAACATTCGTTGCCAACGGGGAAACGCGCCTACTGTCTTACACAGAAGAAGTGCGGGAGACGTATCAGTACACTGCACCAACGGCAGACGTTTACATAAAAAGAATGGATGACTTAATTGCGC
>JAHDBS010000333.1 GCA_020630225.1 Anaerolineales bacterium
TGTCCGTGGTGCATTGCAGATTCTTCCCAACGCTTGCCAACCCCAATTTGACGGATGATCAAGTAAGCAGTGATGATCATCAAAGCAAACAAGATCACAAACCATAGTGGTTTTGGTAACGCAATGCCTGCGCGTTCTGGTTCTTCTGCCAGTAGAATGGCAGCATTTATTGCAAATTCAAACATTTACTCATCCTCTCAAAAGTTTGAAAAATTATACACCTGCTTGTGCTTTCCACACACAAAGCAACAGACTAATTTTGATGTACTCAAAGAAGATTCAGGCTACTCTGTAATGCCATATCCCGCCCCATTCCAGTCAATGATTTCAACCGACTCAAACTCGGATTTATTTGCAATCAAAATTCCGGGGTCCCAAAGGGAAAAGCTTTCTGGACATAGAATCTTACGGTGATAAGTCGATACGATGTAATCTTGCACATCATCGACTTCATAAAGATGTCGAAATGTAAGCACGTAGACACCAGGCGATTTGCAATTGACAGGCAAAACGAACTCATGAAACTGACCTGGTTGCAGCGCGAAATAGTCACCGTCTTCCACTGTTGCAACACTGACGTAGTTTTGCGTTTCTGTCGTCAACTCGATCTCTGAAAGCGGCGTTTGATAAGCAACGCTATTAGACACCACAGTGTTTTCATCACAACCGCCACGCTTCAATGCATCTATAGGTTGTGTTGGTGCAGCATCTGCGGCAATCTCTACGACTAACTTATTCTCAAGCCTAATCCATTCGCCACCTTCACGCTGATTGGTGATACGTAATCGCAGGACAACACCATTTGAAATCACGCTTGGGACCAGATCAAGTGGTTCTTGAAAGATCGCACTGTCCCGGGCGTATGCAATAGCGTTTGGGGCATCTGCACGAGGATCAACTTCAGCGGGCAAGACTACATTACGAATACAGCCGCGCCACTCAGGGTCAGTGCGCAGCTTCATAATACTCGCCCAAGTTGTCGGCACAGCTGTTGGCGTTGATATGGCAGTTTCGGTTGGGGCTGGCGTCGCTGTCGCAGGTAATGAGGTTTCTGTTGGGCTAGCTGTACTAGTAGCACCTTGGCCCCTGAACGCCTCGGTATTGGTCACTTCAGTAATAGCACCATCTGCATTTCGCCTTACTACCCAAAGCCCGAAAACAGTCATAGCAATGATTGTTATAACGATTGCAACAGCAGCCACTCCGCCTAATAGCACGCCAGCGGGCAACTTTTTCTGAGCAGAATCTACAGCGCTTTCAGTCTCAACCACCTCTCTATCAGCTGTTATTGACTGAGTGTAGCTTGGTGCTTCAGCTAGGCTATCCTGATGAAGAACAGCAAGTAGTTTGGCAAATGATTGCGCATAATCTCCGCGAAAATCTACGCGTTGTAGCCGTCGAACTCGAAAGGGAACGTCATCACAATCACGATAGAAAATGGGGATAAATCGTTTTTGTTCGCCGAGGGCGTATCCAACCTCATCCAAGACATGTTCAGACTTGGACGAATCGGGAGACATAATCAGAATAAATCCTGAGCAGTCTCGCAATGCTGCTTGTATCTCCCGATCCCAAGGTTGGCCGACTTCAATTTCAAATTTATCGAGCCAGATATCAATATTATTCTGGCGTAAATCAGCCGCTAGCCTTTCAACAAAGGCACTGTCACGACGCGAGTAGCTAATGAAATAGCGAGCGCTATTTGTTTCAGGGTCAATTTTGGCCATAACTCTACAAGTTGTATTTTCCGCTTAGACTACAGCGTATGCACACTAAGGCGTGCCAACTTGCAGATTGTCAAATTCAAAATTTGTATTGTTTTGGGTAATTGTTGCCGCAAAAATGCCAGTGTTGCTGACGCCTGTAAGCGTACTGTCTTGAACAGAGCCAAGTTCCACTCCATTTGCCCAAAACGTCAGCGTGCTGCCAACGCAAGAGGCGCGTAAGACATTCCACTGGTTACCGCGAGCAAGATCAGCAGATTTGGTCCAGTCAAGTAACGCTGTCCATTGTCCATCGACCAATTTGTAAATAGAGTAGCTACCTTCGTTAGTGATGCTAAAGGTGTACATGCTGTTTACATCTGGGGCGCGGCAGAATAAGCTCATGAGTCCATCCCCTGCTTGCCCATCGAGTTGACGAGTTTCCACCTGCAAGACAACATCGCCATATTCAGTTGGCCAACCATTGACCACATATGAATCGGCTTCTTTGATCGTCATCGTAATGACACCATTATTGACGTCAGCCGCTACGCGCGTGTCAGAGAATTCCCAATAGCTGGCATCACTTCCATCAAACACAGCCGTACCATCTGGATTTGGCAAATTCCAGCCTGAAGCTGTTTGCGAATCGGTATTGTCTGTTTCCGTAGTCGTTGCACCAGATTTAGCAGCTTCATGCGCCGCCATCATTTGCGTTGTAGGCGTGTCTAAGTTGCCAAACAGGGTTTCATCTATGCCTGCTTCGGCACTACTGAGCAACACGTTGACCTTCAATGCTTCTGCATCAAACATCATGTTATTGACCATGTCATCATTGTCTGTCCCTAGTGACGCAAGCGCATCTAATGCGGCTTGAACATATGTAACCGCCTGTGATTGCGTTACACCAAGGCAGTCTGCCACGCTTAGGTTGCTAATTTCATTGCGAATTTGCGTCATGCTGTTCACGGTTGCTGTCCGATTTTCAGCCGCAAACGCAGACGAGTCGCGGAACAATATTTCGAGTTCACGCACTGGAGCAGCAATGGCCTCTAAGTCACTGATGTTATTCGCATAGCAACTATCTGCTACTTCTTCTGTTGGAGGAATATCAGTCGGGGTTTCTGGCTCGGGTGTTGGCTCCGTCTCCACGACAACTTCCGTAGTTGCGGTCGGCTCAACGACAACGACCGCCGTTGGTTCCGGATCACTTCCACCTAACCCGCGCAGCACAAGTAGCCCAACACCACATAATGCAACAAACAATCCAAGCCCTACTACTGCCGCAATTGCTAGACGCGAACGCCTCTTTTTCGGTGCTGGTTCAGCTGGTGGCGCTGCTTTAGCCACATTCGCTGCCACTGGTGGCACTTTTGCAGATGGCTCATTGACTATAAGCGTCTTGTCTAACGGCTCGATGACCGTTGCATCCATTTGTTGCGCGCCAGCTTCACCCGCTAAGGCAAATTGCAATTCGTTGGCAAATTCTCGAACGCTGTTATGGCGTGAGTCTCGATTTTTATGTGTCGCCTTATCTAAAACAGCTTGGAGCTGTGGATATTGCGCCTTCAATGATGCTGGCAATGGCGGAATGTTATCCATGAGATGCTGCCGGATTAGCTCAGGCCAAGTCTCAGAACGAAACGGCAGTTGCCCGGTCAACATTTGGTAAGCAATAATCCCCAGTGCATAAATGTCCGTGCGGCCATCTAAGGTCACCTTGGGATCAAACTGTTCAGGGCTCATGTAAAACGGCGTCCCGATGCTGGTCCCCGCTTGGGTTAGCGTTTCAGTGTGTGCCAGGATTTTGGCAATCCCAAAGTCGGCCACCCGCGGTTTATCATCCGCATTGAAAAGAATATTGGCGGGTTTCAGGTCGCGATGCACAATGCCAGACTGATGTGCTTTGTCGAGGCCAGACGCAATGACATTGAAAATAGAATGCGTCTCTGCCAACGATAGCGTGCCTGCTTCAATCTTTTCTTGTAGCGACCCGCCGGGCATGTACTCAATCACTAAGTATTGGGTACCGTTGTCTTCGCCAAAGTCAAAGGCGGTCAGAATTGAATCATCGACAATGCCGGCCATGGCCCGCGCTTCGTTCTCAAAGCGGGCGCGAAATGCGCTATTGTCACCTGTGTCTGAGGGGAGTAGTTTGAGCGCAACTTTGCGCCCCATAACGGGATCTTCCGCAAGGAATACGGATGCCATCCCACCCTGTCCGAGTTGTTTAATGATCTCGTAACGACCAATCGTCTTTGGTTGCATAAGCCCTTTACTGTGGTGTGACACTGCAAAGGAGAGCACAGCATCACGTTGGTTACAGAGGTATTAACGCAAAATCTGCGTCGATTCCAGCTTATAACAAGTACTATCTAAACTCAATAGCGACAGAGTATGTAATTGGTTAGGCTTTTGGGATTAAGTGCTGGTCAGGGTTAAAAAAGTCACTTCTGGCCGACAGGCAAAGCGCACGGGCAGCGCTGTCACCCCTAGACCTCGGTTTGTATACACCTGCGCTTGCTGCACCTGATAAAGCCCCTGTGAATATTTCTTTGCTAAATACGGCAATGCCGGTGCACCAAGACTAGGAATTCGAACTTGTCCAGCGTGACTGTGTCCAGACAGTTGTAGCATCACCCTAGGATTATGCACATAATTTTCAATAACATCGGGCTCGTGTTGCAAAATCAGGACCGGACCAGATGAACTCACCATGTCTAACGCCTTGTTCAGGTCTGGCTGCCCTTGCCAAGCATCATCAAGCCCGACAACTTGTAGTTGCTGGTTACTTTGCGTCAGCGTCACCGCCTGATTACGTAACATTGGAATTCCAGAAGCCTCAAAGCCCCGCGTCACAACGCGATCATCGGTCCAGAGGTCATGGTTGCCTAAGACTGCAAACACGCCAAACTTTGGATTCAACTTCGCTAGCACAGGACCCAACTCAAAAGCTGCTTCTGGGTCTGTGTAGACATAATCTCCGGTCAACGCCACAAGATCCGGCTGCCACGCTTGAATTTCAGCAACGGCACGTTCCACAAGGCTTAGTTCTGTATAGGGAAAGAGATGGATATCGCTAAGCTGCGCAATGCGTAGACCGTCAAAAGCGCTTGGTAACAACGGCGAGCGCACTGTGACGCGCTCAATATCCACCCACTGCGTTTCGATAAGCGTGCTGTATGCGCCGACTCCAGTAGCGCCGATGACGCTAGCGCCTGCAAGCCGCAAAAAGTCACGTCGATTTATAAGGGTCACAGGTATCAAGTTAAGAGATCTCCTAGCTTACTATTGCGTTGTGTCATCACGAACACGTTTGCCGAACGATTGGGTCTCACAAGCCATGGCGTGTGAGGGATCTGAGGACAGCATTTTTACAGACATTGCCAATGAAACCTCATAGATCAGATTCCTCGCGCCGAATCTTTTGCGTAAAACTAAGCTAATTCGAACGCGCTCGGAATGACACGACCTTTGTTTGCAACCGAATTCCAGTGCTCTATATAGCCCAATCTCTTAACTTCATACCTATGCTCACACCGATTGATAAGAGGCTTTAGTCCTGCCATGCAACCATTGTAAGAAGCGACTGTTGTTTACACTTGGTGCAACTCTACTGTTTTGCATGGGCAACAGGCACGGGTATGCTGCGGTTGGTATATG
>JAHDBS010000334.1 GCA_020630225.1 Anaerolineales bacterium
CAACCAACGCCAGGGGCTGGGCTTGTGCAACCAACAGTAGGTTATATCAAAGGTGCGCCGGGCGCGGGCCTTGTACAACCTACGCCAGGCGCTGGGCTTGTTCAGCCAACTCAAGCAACTGAGACTATTGCAGGCACAGTTGGCAAAGGCGTCATCCAAAAAACAGCATTAGGTACTTTGATTGTCGGTGGGCCAGGTGCGCGTATTACAAAAACTGAAGCAGGCGCAGCCGTTGTGGTGACTAATGAGAACGGCGAAGAGACCTCTCAACTGCTAAACCCAGCATCTCCACAAAGTGTCTTTATCAATCAGTGGGCATTTGATCAAATTGGTGTTGAAACGGTAACTATTCCTGCCAGAAAGGACGATGACGTTGAGGTCGCAATTTTTGATACTTCACCATTAGCTGTTGGGCATACGCATCAAATTCAATGGGCTGTGCCAGCCATGACATTGACTGTGTCTGGCGCTCGGAACATCGAAATTGATGATCCGCACGCTAAAGGTAGTCCTACCCCTGTGGCAGATCATGGTCTCTTTGCAGCTGGGCTCATCAACTATCTCGCGCCGGCTGCCAATGTTCATTTAGTGCGCGTCTTGAATGACGTTGGGTTAGGCGATCTGTTCTCACTTATTGTGGGGTTAGACTTGTATGCGCAAGATCGGATGGCGCGTAATGAAGGTTCATTAGCGAACACAGTATTCAATTTCAGCTTGGGCTATATGGACACTAGTGCTCCTGACTTAGGTGATGCAGAGCATGCTGACTTACTGCGGCTTGTGCGAGACACGCTGCAATTGACCGAAGAAGGTCGCACCCTGCTGCCAAGTTATGACCACACGCCAGACCTCACTGCAATGGCGCTACACTTGCCATTCTATTTGACTGAACAAAAACAAGGCATGATGGTCGCTGCCGCCGGAAATACTTCTGAACTTGAAGATGTAAAACCGATGCAGAGCCCAGGGAATTACCTCGAGGTGTTGTCAGTCGCTGCGACAAATCAATACGGGGAACGCTCCGCCTTTTCAAATGAGGGCGAAATTGCAGCACCCGGCGGTGACAATTTGGAAGAACCTTGTTCTAATCCAATTCAGTGTGACAATGCGCTTACCAGCTTCACGATGTCTGGCTTAGGCTATGCCTTTTGGATGGGGACATCGTTTGCGACTCCATTAGTCGCTGGATTAGCGGCCAAAGTTCTGATGGCCGGTAAGGAAAAGTCTTTGACTCCGCAAGACGTCCGCAATGTATTGATGCGCGGTGCCGAGCCAGGCGATATCAACCTTGGTGCAGGGCTTATCAATGTTGATGCAACCTTAGCTGCCCTAGAAGATAAGTAAATTACGCAGCTTCGTACACAGCCTTTGCAATTTGAATGTCTTGGACAGCAACACCAGTGAGATCCGCTACAACTAAACGTTGATCAGCAGTTCGAGATGGCTGTTGTCCTAATAAGATCTGACCCAGTTCAACGAGCTGGGTCTTTTCAATTACGCCAGCTTGTAATGCTTTGAAAATTTCACCGCGTTCTAAGCACTGCGGAATGCTATCTGCCACAATCATGTCTGCCTTTGCCAAAATGTTGGCGTCCAACTCTTGTTTATGTGACGTGTCCGCGCCCATGGCTGTAATCAAAAGCTCTTGATTGCCAAGATCTTCTGCTTGCAGCAAGGGCGCTGTAGCTGGCGTTGTTGTAACAATGACATTGCACGTTTGCCCAATCTCTCGGGTCTCCATTGTCGTTGACGCCGTGACGCCCCATTGCTCAATATCTTTTACATAAGCGTTGAGCGCTTCTTGGCTGCGCCCCCACACAATAACGTCTCGGCAATCAGTTAGTGGGAGTAAATGTTGGAGCTGTAAGCGTGCTTGAATGCCAGTCCCAATAATGCCAATCCGTTTGACTGTTTTCGGCGCCAGATATTTTGCTGCAATAGCACCTGCTGCCGCAGTTCGAATATCAGTCAAATATCCTTCATCCAACAATACACACTTTAGCGCGCCTGTTTTTTGACTGAACAGCAGCATCAATCCATTGCTGGACGGTAACCCTAACTTCGGGTTGTCATAAAAGCCTGATGCAATCTTGATGACGTAATAGTCATCTTCTTTTAGGTAACCATACTTTAGATGGACATCGCCTGGAGGAGAGTCGAATAGCAGCTCGCCAACTGGCGGCACAACTGCGTTACCAGCCGAATATCCTGCAAAGCCAGCTTCTATGGTGGGCAGCAGGTCAATGTTAGGCAATATTGATTGGATCTCAGGTAGGGTTAGAACTTTCATGCTTTAATTGCCGAGCTTATGTCTATGAAACGCTTACTTAGTACGTCTCTCATTGTGCGGCTCGTCAATGATACAGGTGTGCAGATCTTCTTTCCATTTTTGGCTGTGATTGCCGCAGGCACTGGGTTTTCGCTAACGCAAATGGGCATCTTGTTGACCATCCGCAGTTTGTTAGGCTTGACCTCCCCAGTCTTCGGTAATATCGCTGACAATATCGGATTCCGAAAGTTGATGGCGTTAGGGCTAATGCTATCGGCGATTGCATCTATTTCTTTCACGTTTGTGAAAGGGAGTTTTGCAGCCGCGATTATTGTCATTATTATTTCTGGTCTAGGGTTAGCGTTGTTCACACCGTTGCTCCAGGCTTACGTGAGTGCCCAACTGCCTTGGGATAAGCGCTCGCGAGGCATTGGTATTTTGGAATATGCCTGGGCCCTTAGCGGGATTATTGGGCTCGCTGCTGCCGGCTGGTTGATTGATGCTTTTGATTGGCGCATGCCATTTTGGCTGATTGGTGGCATTTTAGTTATCGGGGCGCTGGTCTTTCTCAACATGCCAGAAATGCCACGTGATGAAACTATTGAAAGACCACAACGTGACAATTTCTTTGACCTTGGCGCCAATGCGCGCTCAGCGTGGGCAGTCATCATTTGTAAATTCCTAATGATGTTTGCAGCGCTTCAAATTTATATTGCGCATGGCGCTTGGCTAGGGGCAGAATATGGCCTGAGCGCGACGCAACTTGGGCAGGTCGCCTTGATGTTAGGGATTGCCGACATTATTGGGAGCGGGCTTGTCAGTTGGCTAGGTGATCGGATGGGCAAGCGCAACAGCATGATTTATGGCATGGCGCTGTCTGCAATCTCTCTTGTTTTGCTTCCGATTCTGGGCGTACAGCTTATCCCTGCGCTGATTATTCTGTTTATCGTACGCAACATCTTTGAATTTTCAATTGTCAGCAACTTATCACTTGCGAGCGAACAAGTCCCCGACCAGCGTGGCAAGATGATGACGCTTGTTGCCGCATTTTCTACCGGCGGCACAGCCATTGCAGGCATTACTGGCCCATGGCTCTACCAAAACTATGGCGTTGGCGCCTTGGTTATCCCTTCAGCCATCGCAGTGTCCATTGCATTCTGCTTATATCTGTTTGTCATCAATGAGCGAGCGTAGGCGCTAGACTGTCTATATGGTTGAACTCCTCAAAGCAAATCCGCTGCTACTGCTATTCGTTGTTTCTGCGCTTGGCTTCGCAATCGGCAAAATTCGATTCAAGGGTGGCAGTTTAGGTGTTGCTGCAGTGTTGTTTGTTGGCTTGGCGACAGGCGCTCTTGATCCAGACTTATCACTGCCGGACATTGTGTTCAAGCTTGGGTTGGCAATTTTTGTCTATACCGTTGGCATGAGCAATGGCCCAGGCTTCTTTGCCAGCTTTCAAAATGATGGCGCTCGCAACATTTTGTTTGGCGTTGGGATCACAGTGTTGCCCGCCTTGCTTGCGTTGCTAATGATGGCGCTTTTTCAGTTCGATGCCGCAAATACAGTAGGGATTTTTGCCGGTGTTTCGACAAACACGGCTGCTTTGGCAAGCGTGCTAGATGTCTTCCGGGGGCGTGGTGATCCGCAGTTGCTGGCAAATGCGACTGTAGGCTACTCCATTAGCTACCCGATTGCAGTCTTGGGCTACATTGCCGCAATTGGATTGACACGCCGCTTCTTTAGCGTTGATTATGCGGCTGAAGCTGAGCAGCTAAGCAAAGACTACCCCACTGAACAAGACCTCACTAACATCACTATTCGGGTTACTAATCCAGATGTAATTAACACTCCCCTGCGTGATTTACGTCGGCGGTATAGCTGGGACGTTGTCTTTGCTCGCTTTCGCCCAGTTGGGACTGAGCGCACCATGCTTAGTAATTGGGATACGCAGTTTGAAATTGGCGACTTAGTGAAAGTCGTCGGTAATAAACACGCAATTATGGCCATTGCTGACACGATGGGTGAGGAAGCTGATGATTTTGTTGTCGGTGAGGATGAAACTTACCAGATCAAGCGTCTCTTTGTGTCGAATCCTGATGTTGCTGGGAAATCGATTGCAGCACTGGATTTAGGTCAGAACTACAGTGCGATTGTGACGCGCGTTGGGCGTGGCGATATTGATCTGCTTGCCAAAGGCGACACAGTGTTAGAGCTTGGGGATCGCGTGCGGGTGCTAGCACGCCGTAAAGATCTTCCCGAACTAAGCGACGTGTTTGGTGACTCTTATCATAATTTGAGCCAAATCAATTTGTTTTCCTTTGGGCTAGGCATGGCGCTTGGGTTGCTAGTTGGCTTGATCCCAATTTCCATCACAGACAATATTTCGTTCAACTTAGGGTTTGCTGGCGGGCCATTGGTCGTGGCGCTTATTCTTGGGACGCTAAGACGAACTGGACCGATTGTTTGGACATTACCTTACAGTGCCAACCATACGCTGCGTCAAATCGGTCTTATTTTCTTGCTAGCTGCTGTTGGAATTAGCTCTGGTGGTGCATTCTGGGAGACCTTGGCACAAGGCGGTGCTTGGCCCATTGCGCTTTCTGCATTGATCATTGTGCTAGTGTCCTCATTTGGCGCTCTAGCCTTCGGTTATAAGGTGCTCAAGATTCCGTTTACCATCTTGACTGGCATGCTCGCTATTCAGCCTGCAGTGCTTGGATATGCGCTAGATCGGGCGCGAAATAACTTGCCAATGGTTGGGTATTCTTTGATGTTGCCAGTCAGTATTATTACTAAAGTCGTTGTTGCACAACTAATGGCGATATTTTTATAGAAAGTTGACCCAAAATTGAAAATTTCTAAGCAATTTATTGACCATTTTTGGAGTCCTTGCTAGACTCCATCCGCTCATTTAAAACAGCAAGTTTTTGCCACAGATTTGTAAGAATTCGTAGTTGACTCTAGGTTTCTAAACGGGGTATACTCTCCTCAAGCGCCTTTGCGGCGCTGTTTTTATGTTTGGAACGCCAACATAGCTCAGTTGGTAGAGCACTCGACTTGTAATCGAGCGGTCATGGGT
>JAHDBS010000335.1 GCA_020630225.1 Anaerolineales bacterium
GTAAAGGCAGTAAAGGCAGCCTCGAATTCTGAAACTTTTGGACCTGTGGTGAGCCAATCTGATTGTAAGACGTCAACCACTGCTGCAATATCATCCGCAGAGATTGCTTGTCGTCCATAGGGAATATGCTTTTGCATAGTTAGTCACCCGCCATTTCAATCAATTCTGCATGCGTTAGCCAGTGCGTATTCACGTTACTTACATAAGAGAACCCACTGTCTACTGGTTGTCCTACGTAAGAATCCTGTCGCCACCAAGCGTGGGCAGGTACCAGAACATAACGATCATCCAACTCAACCGCCTGTGGTGCTTCGTCTATTGAAATCATAGCTTCGTGCAACTTCTCACCCGGACGAATTCCGATAAAATCAATTGCGCACTCTGGGGCAATTGCTTTTGCTAAGTCCATAATATTCATGCTGGGCAGCTTTGGCACAAAAACCTCCCCTCCCTGCATCATCTCAAGTGAAGACAACACAAAAGCAACGCCTTGATCTAGCGTGATCCAAAACCGCGTCATGCGGTCATCTGTAATCGTGACTTTGCCAGTTTCTCTTTGGCGTTTGAACAACGGAACTACACTCCCTCGGCTGCCCACGACATTGCCATATCGCACGCAGGCAAAAGAAGGTACAGAAGCATTACTATAAGCATTAGCTTGCACAAACAACTTTTCAGAGACTAACTTAGTTGCTCCATATAAATTAACTGGAGCGGCCGCCTTATCTGTACTAAGCGCAATAACTTTATTGACACCACAATCTAAAGCAGCATCAATCACGTTTTTAGCACCCATTACGTTAGTCAGAACCGCTTCAATTGGGTTATATTCACAAGCTGGAACTTGCTTCAATGCGGCGGCATGAATTACATAATCAATCCCAGCAAATGCGCGACGTAGACGATCCACGTCACGAACATCACCAATAAAATAACGAATACGTGGATCTTGAAAACCAGCCACACGCATTTCATGCTGTTTGAGTTCATCACGGCTCAAAACCACAACTTTACTTGGATTATGATGTGTGAGCACAGTTTGTAGAAACTTACGCCCAAAAGAGCCAGTTCCACCAGTAATTAGTAAGCTTTTGCCGTCGAGAAAAGACATTATTTCTTAGTTTGTTTGCGATTGAAGTTGCCACATTTTGGCATACTGCCCCTGCTCGGCAATCAGTGCAGAGTGGGTTCCTTGTTCAATGATGCTGCCCTGATCCATCACGACGATGTGATCAACATCCTTGATTGTTGAAAGACGATGTGCCACAACAAGTATGGTCTGTTCGCCCTGTAAATTTTCAATAGAGTCTTGAATAAAATGTTCAGACTCGCTGTCTAATGCGCTCGTTGCCTCATCCAAGATGAGTAACGCTGGTTGCCTTAGCAAGGCGCGCGCCAGTGATATACGCTGCCGCTGCCCGCCTGAAAGCCGAAAGCCCCGTTCGCCAATAACTGTTTCTAATCCGTCTGGTAAGTCGTGCACAAATTCATGGGCGTGCGCCAATTCTAGTGCAGTTTGAATCTCCGCAGCCGACTTATCGCTTAGGCCATAGGTTAAGTTGTCACGCAAGGTTGCGTTGAACAAAAACGTATCTTGACTCACTGTACCTAGCAAATTTCGCCACGACACCTTGTCCACATCGGCTAAGTCAACTTCATCTAACAGTACTTTTCCGGCTGTCGGGGTATACAGTCCTAGCAAAACATCTACAACACTGGACTTACCACTACCGGAAGACCCTACTAATGCGACGGTACTCCCAACTGGAATTCCCAAGCTAAAGTCTTGGACCGCGAACGGCATATCAGGTTCATATTGCAAACTAACATCTGCAAATTGCACCTTGCGTTGCAAACCCTGAATACTAACACAGCCCTGCTGTAGAAATGACTTTCCAGCCGGGTCCAGAATATCATCAATTCGCCGCAGATCGCCATATCGCTGCGTGATGCCGACAGCTGAAGACATCAATGGTGAGAAGTACGACGATACACGGTTCAAAATGAACAAGAAGACCACTAGCTCTGGCGCAACCAAGCTATTTGTATCTGCGGAGGGCAACACCCAAATCGCACCAACAAGCACCAGCACAAGGCTAACAATTTGCAATATGCGCGCAACAGAACTTGGAACTTGCGACCATTTTGCATACGATGCACGATAGCGGTAAGCCACTTGTTGCAATTCAGAAAGTTCAGCACTTGTATTTTTCAGTTGCCCAAAAACATGCAAGACACGCATGGCTTGCAGGCGTTCGGTAACAAATGCGGCCACATCAACGGTTGCATTGGTGAAATTCAACGCAATGCGTTGCAATCGCGGGAAGGTTTTGCGCTGCACATAAATCATGCCTCCGCCCACAACAATACTGACCAAGGTCAGCGGTACTGAAATAAACAGTGCAGAGATTGCATACGCCACGATGAATGAAAGCAGCGTAAAAATACCCGATGCAGCGGTAATCACGATTGAAATCGTTTCAGCAGCCCCGTTGACATGTTGAACCAAGTCGCCAATTTTATAAGCTGCACTTTGCGCAAAACTAAACTGCATAATCTGATCAAAGATACGATGTTGTACCGCGAGCGATACACGCGCACTCAGAACTCCAGTCCCAACGCGAGCGCAGTACAACACAACAGTAGTAAACACTTGCCCAACCAGTGCGCCGGCAATCACCCAACCTAATTGAGCTTGAGGCGAAAGCGCAGCTAACCACTGCACATAGGGGACAATTGCCGCTGGAAGCGCGTTGACCGCGTTCCCACCTTCTAAGACTAAATTGACCCCAGAAAACAGTAACCCAACCGAAATCCCTTCAGACAAGCCGCCCAACACGTTGCTAAGCAACATAAAAATGATTAGCGTCTTGTTCGCACGGATGGTGTGCCAAATCAAGATGGCGCTGGGGGTTTCTAATCGACGTTCTATCATGCCAACGCAGTAAGTTATGCCATTATCAGTTGGACGTCATAGGCTTCCAACAATACAGTGTGGTCACTCTCCGCCACAATTGCAATATTATTCGCTGTTAGCACCAATTCAACAATCTTCTGTAAGTCACTATCGCTCTGTATCCGAACATCTGTGATCCCTTCGGCCTGCAGCCGTTGACAAATGATCGTCATCTTTTCAGAGACCATATCCACTAACTGCATTGAGGTGCGAATATACCCTTGGGTGAGTTTCGCTTTCAATTGCAGGCCACTCGGAGTGAGTAAATACTTCAGATTGCGACGTTCCATCTGAATCGCTTTTACATAGCCTTTACGCACCATACGTTTTAAGTGCCAATTAATAGTCCCAACAGCTAGGCCTAATTCTGTTGCAAGCACTTTTTGGTTGACTGCTGGGTCGTCTTGAATTAGCTCAAGAATGCGTAAATCACGCGTTTCAGATTGCATGAGCGAATAATACTTTCAAAATTCAAAATTTGAATTTTGAAAGTATTATCAAAGGGATTCCGAAGGTTTCAGAAGTTAGGAAGACTGTTGAAGATACCAATCAACCGTCTTTTTGAGGCCGTCACGAAAAACAGTAGAGGAGGAAAAACTAAATTCTTGCTGCGCACGCGATACATCGAGCTTGCGACGTGGCTGACCATTCGGTTTGTCCGTATTCCAGCGGATCTCACCAGTAAAGCCAGTCACCTCAGCAATTGTTTCGACAAGTTCACGGATGCTAATTTCAAAACTACTACCCAAATTTACGGGGTCACTCTTTGTATAGTGTTCTGTAGCAAGCAATATGGCTTCAGCTGCATCCTCAACATATAAGAATTCACGTGTAGGCGAACCATCGCCCCAAGCTTCAATATATTCATCACCTTGGGCCTTAGCTTCAAGGCATTTTCGAATCAGCGCGGGGATCACATGTGAGGTTTCTAAATCAAAATTATCACGAGGACCATATAAGTTGACCGGCAAAAGATAAATAGAGTTAAACCCATATTGAGAACGGTAAACCTGTGATTGCACCAACATCATTTTCTTAGCCAACCCATATGGCGCATTAGTTTCTTCAGGATACCCACTCCAGATATCGTCTTCGCGAAATGGAATAGACGCAAATTTTGGGTAAGCACAGATCGTACCAATAGCCACAAACTTTTCGACCCCTGCTTTATAACTCTCATGCATCAATTGGGTACCCATCATCAGGTTGTCGTAGAAAAACTCAGCTTGGTGCGTCAAATTAGCCCCAATTCCACCCACACTAGCCGCCAAATGAATAATGACATCTGGTTTTGCATCTGCAAGCATACGTTTTACGGCATCCAACTCAACCAAATTGTAGTCTTTACTACGAGGCACAAAAACGTTTGTTGCACCTAATGCAGCTAATTTTTCTACAACAAAAGAGCCGAGAAACCCGGCTCCGCCCGTGACACAAAATCGATTGTTCTGCCAAAAGTTAGTCATCTTCGTTTTACCTTTGATCGCTAATTAGCCGCCATTCATAATGAAGTCCACACAAAGCACTTTGGGATCTAACTCACACCCATGAAACGGCAAGATCGCCTGATAAATGATCAAAATATTTGTTGCAAATAAAAATAAAATTATCCCACTAGCCATCTGATAACGCCATTTCGATGGAATTAAATGATATAAACCCAACGCCATCAACACAGAAACTGGAACAGCCGCTATCATAGCTTGTCTTGCACTTGAAAAATGCAGAAGCTGAAAGGTTGCAGGGTAAACTTGCATGCGAATAATCATAGCGGCAACAACCAATGTAACCGCACTTATTAGTAATGCTAACGGATTTCGCATTTGAACACTCCTACTATACAAATGAATACAGCCTACTAATGCAATCCCCATCATGCCTAAATAAGGCAATAATTGTGTTCTAGTTAATCCTGGTTGAGTGCCACCAAATGCGCTCCAATACTGGACTAATACCCACACTAAACCACTGAAATATCCTCTAGCTGTTAACTGCCAATCTGAGAAGCTAACAAAACTATTTTGCATTCCACTAATGTAAATAGGCAGTCTAATTACACGCTGTACAGTCTCAAAAGACGCGTTCCGAACCAAGTTTCCAGACTGCCCCAATACAGAAACAGATATCGCATCATAGTAAATCGGCGTTTTATCTGGAAGCGCGCTTAAATAAATGGCTAAATTACTTGAAGCTGTTGGTTCACATTCATATGAAAAGAACTGCCAAGCACCAGATAGAGACAATGGAGAGTCTGGAGCATGTACCATTCCATCAATACAAATCAATGGAATAGATTGACCAATATCGCCCTTAACCCACCCTTGAACTTGAACCGGGTTACCTTGAGCAGCATTTAC
>JAHDBS010000336.1 GCA_020630225.1 Anaerolineales bacterium
CCAGATGGCAAGCGAACTTGAGCGTAGTCACCTTCTTTCGCCATCAATTGAGCTGCAACACCAGCTGAGCGAGCGATTTGACCGCCCTTCCCTGGTTGCATTTCAATATTGTGGATTTGCGTCCCCAATGGAATATTCGCCAATGGCAATGCGTTACCAGCTTTTACTTCAGCGTTCTTACCAGCTTGGACAGTATCGCCAACCTTCAGACCAATTGGAGCAATGATGTAACGTTTTTCGCCATCTGCATAGTTCAACAGCGCGATGCGGCAAGTGCGGTTAGGATCGTATTCGATCGTTGCGACCTTGGCTGGCACATCAAACTTATTGCGCTTGAAATCAATAACGCGATAGTGACGACGTGAGCCACCACCACGATGTCGTACAGTAATGCGACCTTGTGAGTTACGCCCTGCACGATTGCTCTTTGAGCGAAGTAATGCCTTGTGCGGCTTTGAAGTTGTAATTTCTTCAAAGGTATAGCCCGACATGTTACGTCGGCCAGGCGAAGTGGGTTTATATACTTTGACTGGCATTATTTCACCCCTTCAAATTCAGCAATTGTTTGACCTTCGGCCAACCAAATTAGTGCTTTCTTATATTCTGGCTTGCGCACGACAGTCTTACGTGACGTACGTGAGCGTGTGCGTTTCGCTGGCATACGGCTGGTTGTAATTTTTACCGCATCAACACCAAAGAGTTCTTTCAAAGCTTCTTTGATTTGTGTCTTGTTAGCGCGCACGTCCACAACAAACGCATATTGGTTCAATGCGCCGTTTTGGTAGTTTGATTTTTCCGTAATCAGCGGTTTACGGAGCACATCATATACAGTGAGCATTCTATGCCTCCGACCCCAAGTAGGATTGAATAACATCTAGCGCGTCAACAGACATCACAATTTGATCACTGCCAAGCAAGTCGCGGATGTTCAGGTAGCCTGCGTGCAAATACTTTGCTTTTGGCAAGTTACCAACTGATTTCTTCAAGTTTTCATTACCGCTACCGGTCAAGACCAAAGTCTTACCTTCATTAGCACCTAAGGCGCCCAACATTTCAATAGCAGCTTTTGTTTTTGGACTATCTACGCTTGAAGCATCCAACATAATAATGTTTTGTGCTTTCACGCTAAGTGCTGAGCGCAATGCTGCGCGGCGCATTTTGCGTGGCATATTCAAGCTGTAGTCACGTGGGCGTGGAGTATGGACCTTACCACCCTTCACAAAGATTGGAGAGCGGCGGCTACCAGCGCGAGCGCGGCCAGTACCTTTTTGGCGCCATGGCTTTGCGCCACCACCACGAACTTCGCCACGTGTTTTGGTTTTGTGTGTACCCAAGCGTGCATTCGCCAATTGGCGAACCAATGCTTGGTGCATCAGATCTGTGTTTACTGGTGCGTCGAAGATTTCTTCTGGCAATTCGACCGAATCTACGGTTGCACCTTTGCTGTTTTTTACGTCAACTTTCATTTTTGCACTCTTAGCATTTCTGCCAGATTACTTTTTGACAGCTTCCTTGATAACAATCAAAGAGCCTTTTGCTCCAGGAATGCTACCTTTGACAGCAATCAAGTTACGTTCTGCGTCTGCAAGCATGACACGTAAATTTTGAACAGTCACTCGATCATTACCCATGCGACCTGCCATGCGCGTGCCCTTTAGAACACGACCTGGCGTCGCACATTGACCGATTGACCCCGGTGCACGTGTGCGGTCAGACTGACCATGAGTGACTTGCGCCCCACTAAAACCGTGGCGCTTCATCCCACCTTGGAAGCCTTTACCTTTGCTTGTGCCTACAACGTCGACAAAATCGCCGACTGTAAACGCTTCAGCATTCACAGTGTCGCCTTCTGAAACAGAGACGTCACCTTTGACGCGGAACTCACGCAAGTGACGCATGTTTCCGACTTCTGCGCGTTTGAGATGCCCCTTTTGACCTTTGGTCAAGCGTTGTTCTTTTGTTTCGCCGTAGGCGAGTTGAACTGCTTGATAACCGTCTTTGTCGCTCGTTTTAATTTGAGAAACAAAGCAAGGTCCTGCTTCAATGACGGTAACTGGCGTAACAACGCCATCTTCGTCAAAGAGTTGAGTCATCCCTAGTTTTTTGCCTAAAAGATTTTTCATTTAGAGTCTCCAGCTTAGTGCTAACCATTGGCTGGCGCAGTTGGCATTCGCAAAAGCGAATGTAACAGCCGCCTTTCCTAGAGTTTGATTTCGATATCAACACCTGCTGGCAGATTAAGGCGCATCAGGGTGTCGATAGTCTTTGAGTCTGGGTCCACAACATCAATGAGACGTTTGTGGGTGCGAATTTCAAAGTGCTCGTGAGAGTCTTTGTCAATAAAGGTACTGCGACGAACGGTGTAACGTTCCAACTTTGTTGGCAACGGCACTGGCCCGACAACTTTAGCGCCGGTGCGTTCTGCAGTGTTAACGATGCGGCGTGCTGATTGATCCAGTACGCGATGATCGTAAGCTTTTAGTCGAATGCGAATTTTTTGCTTTGCCATGTGTCTCTATGCCAAAAAATAGTGGTGTAATCCCCCCGCCAGCAAGCTGGCGGGAGTTATAAATTAGTCGCCTTTTCCTTTCAGAATTTCTTCAGCGATGCTCTTTGGAACTTCGCCGTAGCTGTCAAATTCCATTGTGAACACACCACGACCTTGGGTGCGTGAGCGCAAGTCACTTGAGTAACCGAACATTTCTGACAATGGCACAACGGCTTTCACAACTTGGGCATTACCCATTTGCTCCATACCTGAAATACTGCCACGGCGAGAGTTCAAGTCACCCATAATGTCACCCAGATATTCTTCTGGGATGGTAACTTCCAACTTCATCATTGGTTCTTGCAAGACTGGCTTACCACGCTTGAACCCATCCTTGAACGCCATTGAACCCGCAAGTTCAAATGCCATTTGGCTAGAGTCAACATCATGGTATGAACCATCGTACAAGCGAACGGCGATATCTACAGCAGGGAAGCCTGCGAGAACACCACCTTCTGCAGCAGCACGAACACCGCTTTCTACTGATGGGATATATTCACGAGGAATTGCACCACCAAAAATTTCGCTTTCAAACGTAATCCCTGAACCTGGCTCACCTGGCTCCATAGCCAGAGTAACGTGAGCGAACTGACCGCGACCACCAGACTGCTTCTTGTAGCGCAAGTCTACTTTTTCAACACCCTTAGTCATTGATTCACGGTAAGAAACACGTGGCTTACCAATGTTTGCTTGGACATTGAATTCGCGAAGCATGCGGTCAACCAGAACTTCTAAGTGAAGTTCACCCATCCCAGAGATAACTGTTTGACCAGTTTCATCTGATGAGACTTTGAAGGTAGGATCTTCTTCTGCCAGCTTGTGCAGTGCTTCACCCATCTTGTCCAAGTCGCTTGAGCTCTTTGGTTCTACAGAGATAGAAATTACTGGTTCTGGGAAGTCGATGCTTTCCAAAACAATTTGGTTGTCAGAGTCTGACAGCGTGTCACCGGTTGCAGTGTGCTTCAAACCAAGCACAGCAGCGATGTCACCAGCGCCAACGCTTTTGACTTCTTCACGGCGATCAGCATACATACGGATCAAGCGACCTACACGTTCTTTTTTACCTTTACTGGTATTTTCGATCCGTGTACCTTGCTCAATCACACCTGAGTAAACGCGGAAGTAAGTCAACTTACCCATGTATGGATCAGAGACCAACTTGAACGCCAATGCTGCGAGTGGTTCTTTGTCGCTTGGCTTACGTTCAACTTCTTCGTCACTGCGAGGAACTGTACCCTTCACTGCAGGAACGTCCAGCGGAGAAGGCAACAAGTCAATAACTGCATCCAACACTGGTTGAACACCCTTGTTCTTCAATGCAGTACCACAGAAAACCGGGTTGATTTCATTAGCGATGGTCGCCTTACGCAAAGCAGTCATCAATTGTTCTTGGGTTGGTTCTTCACCTTCCAAGTACATTTCCATCAATTCATCGTCGGTTTCAGCAATCTTTTCAACCAACTCCATGCGTGCAGCTTCAGCAGCATCCATCAAGTCAGCAGGAATTTCGCTATACTGGCGCTTTGCCCCAAGCTTGTCTTCCCATGTCACTGCTTGCATTGTCATCAAATCAACGACACCAACAAACAAGTCTTCAGAGCCAATTGGCAATTGCATCTTCACTGGATTTGCACCCAAGCGATCTGCAATCATTTGTGTTGCGCGATCAAAGTTAGCACCAACACGATCCATCTTATTGATAAGGCAGATGCGTGGAACGCCGTAGCTATCAGCTTGGCGCCAGACCGTTTCGGACTGTGGCTCTACACCTTGGACAGCATCAAACACAACCACACCACCATCAAGAACACGCAAACAGCGTTGAACTTCAGCGGTAAAGTCAATGTGACCTGGAGTATCAATAATATTGATAGTGTGATCACGCCATTCAGCTGTAATGGACGCTGACACAATCGTGATACCACGCTCGCGCTCTTGGTCCATCCAGTCAGTCACAGTGGTACCGTCATCAACGCTACCAATGCGGTGAGTTTTACCTGTGTAATACAGGATACGTTCACTAGTTGTTGTTTTACCTGCGTCAACGTGGGCAATAATCCCAATGTTGCGCACTTTTTTCATTGGAGTTTTAGAATTAGACATTTTTTCACCTTGATACTAATCAGGCTGACGGGCAGGTCAGCCACGAACGGTATTTAATGTTTTGTTGTTCGTCTCTTCCCTACCCTAAAATTTGAATCTGACAACGTCTAACCTAGAAACGATAGTGGCTGAATGCGCGATTGCTTTCTGCCATCTTATGCGTTTCTTCTTTCTTCCGGATCGCTGTCCCAGTACCACTGGAAGCATCCATCAGCTCATTAGCCAACTTTTCTGCCATTGAGCGCCCGTTGCGACTGCGAGCTGCTGCAATAATCCAGCGCATTGCCAACGTTTCGCGACGCTCGCCTTCAACTGGAATTGGCACTTGGTAAGTAGCACCACCGACACGGCGAGGCTTGACCTCAACTGCTGGAGACACAGTCTTCAGCGCATCGGTCATCACTTCCAAACCTGGCTTACCTGTACGTTGCTCAATCAAATCGAATGCATCATAGACAACGCGTTGCGCCACACTCTTCTTACCGTCTTTCATCATACGATTGACGAACATTGAAATGGTAACGCTATTAAATTTCGGATCCGGTGCAACCGGACGCTTTTCTGGTTTAAATCGACGGGCCATAGTAAATCTCCACGAGCGTTATGCTCGCAATTTATCCTTTCGGCTTCTTGCTGCCGTACTTAGAACGGCCTTGGCGAC
>JAHDBS010000337.1 GCA_020630225.1 Anaerolineales bacterium
CCCACGTTGGTTCATCCCAGCCGAATGCGCGAATAATCATCGCGTGTCGCGGCAAACTTGGAATCCATTCTTCCCCGCGCATGACATGCGTAATCCCCATAAAGTGATCATCCACCATTGCAGCAAGGTGATAGACCGCATATCCATCTGACTTTTGCAAAATAAAGTCATCAATTTGCTTATACTCAACACGGATGGTGCCACGCACTTTGTCTTCTACAACAATGTCACCTTCTTGCGGCACCTTAAAACGAATTACATAAGACTCACCAGAGTCAATCCGTTCTTGCGCAGTCGCTGGATCGATCATACGGCAGTGACCATCATAACGTGGTGGCTTTTTGAGAACGCGTTGTTGACGACGAACTTCATCCAAGCGCTCTTTGCTGCAAAAACATGGATATGCTTTGCCCAGCTCTACTAACTTCTTAGCATGCTCACTGTGCAGGGCTGCGCGTTCACTTTGGATATATGGACCCGCTGGACCGCCTACATCTGGACCTTCATCCCATTGCAAGCCAAGCCAACGCAATGAATCTTTCAGATCTTTTTCTGCATCTGCAATAAAGCGTGCGCGATCCGTATCTTCAATCCGCAGCAAAAACTGTCCGCCCGTTTGTTTGGCAAGCAGATAGTTATAAAGCGCTGTGCGAGCGCCACCAATGTGTAAGTAACCTGTTGGCGACGGTGCAAAACGCACGCGAGCCGGTTTAATTTCAGTCATTTAAATTGAATCCAAAAAGTATGGTTTTGTTTTTTATTATTTTACAGCGAGATTAGGGGAATCAGGTGATGGGAATCGTCACGAACGACGGTTCTGTCTTAACGCCACGCTCTGCACCATGCCCACAGCAACGAAGAAAGTCACCAATGAGCTACCGCCATAGCTGAGGAAAGGGAACGGCAGACCAGTAACAGGCATAATGTTCATGTTCATACCAACGTTAACAATGGTCTGGAAGAACGTAATCCCAGCAAAGCCATAGCAAATGTAAGCGCCGAACGGATCAGCCGCAACTTCGGCAACTTTGAGAACCCGGTACACGAGCAAGAACAATACGAGCAGCACCAACATTGCACCGACAAAGCCAAACTCTGCCGCAGTTGCACTGTAGATAAAGTCAGTGTGACGCACCTTCAAAAAGCGATATTTGATCTGAGTTGCTTCACTGTAGCCTTGGCCAAACCACCCACCAGAGCCAATACTAATCAGTGCTTGACGCACATTATATTGAGACCCATAAGTGGCAAGAGTTTCAGGTTCAATCCCCAACACGGACTGCGTCATACTCGTCAAAAAGTCTGTTACCCGCTCACGCTGGTATGGCAGCATAGCAGCCCAGCCGATTGGCAGGAGTGCTGCCCCAGCAACTCCGCCCATCGTAATATGTGACCAGCGCAGCCCAGCGGCAAACAGCATACTGAACCACACAATCATAACCACAATAGAGGTACTCAAATCTGGCTGGAGCAGAATGAAGAAGACGGGAAAACCAGCATACGCGCCTGAAATACCGACCCAAATGAGGCTATCCAACTTGTTGCGATGCCGACTGAAGAAATTTGCCACCCAAATCAGGCTACCAATCTTCGCCATTTCAGACGGCTGAATGGAAAGCCCAAACAGGTTATACCAACGCGCAGACCCAAAGGCACTCACCAGACCAATGAAGAACCCCACCGCCAAAAAGGCCACAATCGCAATGTAGAGAATTTGCGAAATACTCTGCCAGTAACGGTAGTCGACCACCATCATGAAGAACATGATGACAACCCCAACAACCATCCATTGGATCTGACTACCAGGCAGGGCGCCTAGTGTTGGGTGGTCTAGCGTTGTAGACCGAATCATCGCGACACCCATAATGTTAAGCAGCGCCACAAATAGAAGCAGCCAAATATCGAGATTACTCCAGTTAATCCCAAATGAGGTGCGTTGTGGGCGCGGGCGTGCGAGATTAGTCCCTAAGGTCGTCATTATTTGTATCGTAATCGAAAAGAGGCCATTTTGCTGGCCTCTTCATCAATTCTAATCAAATTTTAGCGTCTGGAACGGGTTCTTGGCTGATTACGAAGCGGCACTTCGGCTACTAATCGGCTACTGCGAGACTCTCGTGTGATATGCACTTCGACATCTTCACGTACAAAATCCACGTAGCGTGCGATCACACCCATCAACTCATCACGGAGCTCTTCCATGATGGCTGGCGGAATATCAGTCCGATCATGGATCAATACTAGCTTTAGGCGGTCTTTTGCGACCGAACCGCTAGCTTGTGAGCTACGCGAACGCGTTACTCTATTTAGAAAACTACTCATACGACTATGCGCCTCGCCCCATCAAACGCCCCAAGCGTGAGAAGAAGCTGGTTTTGACTTGCGGCTGCACAAAGTCTACTTCTTCCCCATTGAGGCGACGGGCAATGTTGCGGAACGCCTGTCCAGCAGATGAGTCAGGATCAAGTGCGACAGGTGAACCACGATTACTACCAATAATAATTGACTCGTCTTCTGGGATTTTCCCAATCAGATCAACGGCCAAAATATCCAAAATGTCATCAACGGAAAGCATATCGCCCCGTTCGATCATGTCTGGTCGAACGCGATTGATAACCAACTGCGCAGGACCTTTCCGTTCTGCTTCGACTAGACCAATAATGCGATCTGCATCACGCACCGCAGATACTTCTGGGTTTGTAATCACAAGCACCTGATCGGCAGGCGCTAGCGCGTTGCGAAACCCACGTTCAATGCCTGCTGGAGAGTCCAAGACAATCCAATCAAAGTCGGGCTTTAGCTCTTCAGCTAGCCGCACCATATCTGACGGGCTAACAGCTGTTTTGTCACGCGTTTGCGCTGCAGGAATAAGATACAGTTCAGGCATGCGCTTGTCTTTGATCATGGCTTGTCTTAGACGACATTGACCTTCAATGACATGGACTAGGTCATATACAATGCGATTTTCTAATCCCATCACAACATCAAGGTTGCGAAGACCTAAATCGACATCGATACAAACAACGCGACTACCAGTTGCTGCAAGTGCAGCCCCAACGTTGGCGACCGTTGTTGTCTTCCCGACACCACCCTTACCTGAGGTTACAGTTAATACCTTTCCGCTCATTCTTATCTCCTGCGCTTTAGCTCCCGTAGTGTAGAGAGAATTAGACGCAACGTCAATCTTTTTATTAAAACTTGTTGGACAAAGCGCCTATTATTAGCGCCCGAACAGCCAACCGCGCTTTTTCTTCGGCACAGCAGGACTACTTGGATTTATCCACGGATCGGCCAAAATCTGACCATCTTTGATATAAGCCATTTCTGGCTCTGGCGTCCCATCGCGTTCTGGTGCGCGTGCCAGTATGCCAGCAATATTCAATTGCCGAGGTGACAGGTCTAAGGCACAAATCACTGCCGACTCATCGCCATCTGCACCGGCAACAGCTGTGCCCTGCAAACGCCCCCAGACAACAATGCTGCCCGTTGCAATAATTTGGGCGCCTTTTTTGACATCGCCCAACACCACAACATGCCCATCGAAATCGATTTCATTACCGCTACGCAATGTCGCATTTACAAAGCGACAGTTCGCATCTAATGAGTCTGGTTCTGGGTCACTTTCAAGTGGTGGAAGTTCTGGTTTAGCCAGCTCCGTTTGCAACCCAAAGCTTTTAGCTGCCGACTCTGTGTAGAGCGAGCTGCTTAAGATCCCCCACAAATCGAGTTCGAGTGTGTCAAAGGTTTCACAAAGCTTACCAACCTCAACAGCACCAAGCTCTCGGTCATTGAGTTGCAGAATAATCTGTGCTCCAGTGAGAAAGCCTTTTTGCTCTTCAAGATGTTGGACTAATTGTGGCGACACGTCAGACCAGGCGCCCGACGGCACAGTGACGAGCAATGCGTCATTTACGCCTTTAATTTCAATTGAGGATTGGCTCATCGTGTATTACCTAATTCTCAGATATGCTGCGTGTAAACACGCTACGCGGGCGCAGACTTTGGAAAGTCTAGGTTGAGGAAGATGATGCAACCGACATCGTTTGGGTTCTTGTTTTCCGTCGGTTTAGAGCAGCGTTTCTGCAAAAAATGGGCATAGCGCTACTACAGTATGCCCATAAATTATAGCATGTTGAGGTGAGCTACTGCCCTGCTGGAGTTTCGGCAGCCTGCGCTGCAAGTTGATCAATCGCTTTTAGTTCGTAGTACGCTGAAATGACTTCCGCCGTCACAGGGCCTGCAATTGTTGAACCTTCTTCCCCAGTATAGAGAAAAGCAACAACCGCAATTTCAGGATCTTCCCAAGGGGCATAATTCACAAACCAAGCGTGAGCAGGCCAAGCACCAAACTTACAGCGGTTCTGACTTTGGGCAATGTTGTCACAATACTCAGCAGTTCCAGACTTACCGCCATGATTGACGCCTTCAGCCGTAAATAAGTCTTTGCCAGTGCCATCAACCATTACTTTACGCAGGCCGGCATCAACTTCTTCGCGGATCCAATCATCAAGCTCAACAACTGAAAGCTGTCTGGCTTCAAATGGCGTCAGAAGCGTGTCTTCAGCGTCTGTAAACTCACGAATGAGAGTTGGTTTAGGCAAGACACCATTGCTATTCGACATGAATGGCGCATATGAATTCAGCACTTGCAGCGGTGTCGCCAAAATCCAACCTTGACCAATTGAGTGAATATACGTGTCACCCGTCGACCAGTTTTCGCCAAGATTTAGACGCTTCCAATCACGGTTTGGAATAAGTCCACTGCGTTCACCTGGCAATTCAACGCCTGTCAATTCGTTGTAACCAATCATTGTCGAGTATTCATAAATACCCTCAATGTCCATACCTACATCTACACCGCCCTGCCGGTAACCACCCGCAACTGCGTAAAAGTAGATATCGCAAGACTGTGAAAGGCCAGTGTAAAAGTCAACATCACCATGACCGTCGCGCTTCCAACACACTACCTCGCGGGTCTTACCCGGATCATTCGGAAAATATTGGTTCCGGATCACGATTTTGCCGGGATCAAAGATTTCGTCAAAAACAGTCACAATGCCTTCTTTCAAGGCACCAGCAGACAAAGCAATCTTGAACACAGATCCCGGTGGGTGCTCACCTGAAATAGCCTGATTCAGCAAGGGCAAATAAGGATGGTCTGCCAATTCGAGGTAGTAATCCAATGGAATAAAGCGCGCAAATTGCTGGTTATCATAGGCTGGCAACGACACCATTGACAGAATTTCGCCCGTCTTTGGATTCATCGCAACCGCCACACCATTGGTAATTTGATTAGCCCCCCGCGCTTCACGTT
>JAHDBS010000338.1 GCA_020630225.1 Anaerolineales bacterium
CAGAAACACCTGACACTACGCGCTGGATTTCAGAAAATGTATTTACGTTTAGTGGTCTAAGAGGGATTGCACTCAAGCGCGTCCCAGAAGCGTTGTATAAGAGCCAAACAAAAGCGGTGATGGTTGCATTTAAGCAGTATGCAGAAGGATTGGCATGAGGCTTAGCACATTTCTATTCATTAGCACCAGTTTACTTACTCTCACGGCCTGCGGAAATTTGCAGACAACACAAATACCGGAAGCCAGCCCCATAGACTTCAGTATTGAATACCGCTGGACAGAAGGTTCTGTGCCACCACCATATCATTACAGTTACACCATCACAATTGATGCAGATGGAGCCGCACAAATCGCGTTCACACCAGACTATAAAGGTCCAGAAGTCCCAACTTGGATTGAGACATTCTCACTCTCAAATGACCAACTTGACGTGCTTTACATGACAGCCGTTGAGACAGGCGTCATGACCAACAACCTCAAAGAGAATGAAGACCCACCAGTCGGCGGGAGCTTCCAACGCATGACTATCACCGCTGCTGGCAATAGTTATACAGTGCCACCGTTTCTTGTAGATGAAACTTTACAACGTAGACTGAGTAGTCTGGAAACAGCTATTGAAAATTCCGTTCCAGATGCCATTTGGAGCGACTTAAGACAGCGACATGCGGAATATATGGAAGCATACAAGGATAGCTAGTTCTTCATAACTACAATATCCTTTGGCAAACACTTCCATAAATACATTCTACTCAAGCTTTGTCTTTCACATTTCTAAACCAAACTGTGAGCAACCTCTACTTATATATCTCACGTGTAGTTAGTGGGTGGCTAGCCTTTTATGGTTGGTTTTTATTGTCATTTCAACTAGAAAAGATAGCAATCTTAAGTAGGCTATCATTACTGTCTCTCACTGCAGAGTTAGCCTGCGGCATAAGTCTATTTGCAGCAGGCCTAATTTATGGCTTCCTCTCAAGTGCACTAAGATTGCGGTTAGTCAGCCTAAAGCGTCTCATTAGGTACACTGTGCTTTCGCCATTTGCCTGTATGATCACAGTAATCCTGATTGCTTTTACAGGATTTATATGGGCAATCCCCTTCTATGATAGTTATCATCCTAACATTTCTGAAACTGGAAATAAGCTATTTATCTGGGCAGTATTAGTTCCTGGCATCATCTTTGGGCCACTGCTACATAAACTAGAAGTATTAGTCTCAAGAAGGCTAGGTTCCCAAACACCTTAGAATTGCTGAATTCCCACGGCAGATGCACCTCTAAGTGGAAATATCACTGTGCAGGAATGACCTAAAAATTCGAACAATGTCAATCAGACAAAAGATCAATTCAGTTAGTAGTTACTCTATAAATCGTTGGGGAGCAGCACATACATTCGCAGGTCTACTAGGAGTAATAGCCACCCTCATCGTGTTCTTCATGTTCTTAGGGCCATTTGAACACGACGTCTCTGATGGAAGGTTATCTGCCGGAATAATTTTTGGTTACTTTACCGCCAGACTGGTTGGATCTCTTGTTGAACATTCCATCTTAGGTGTAGCGCTACCGTTTGACCATCAATCTGGCAGTGGATGGTTTGTAATCCTGGCATCACCACTAATTGGTTTACTTGGATTATGTATGACGTCTGGTGTACTAATGATTGGAGTGAATTATCTGCAGATAGACAACCCTTTATGGTGGTGGCCAAGCATTCTAATGGGCGGGGTATTGACAAGCTTTATCTGTGGGCTAATTTTCACATATTTCACAGGCCGTAAGTAGCTCTATCCTCAAATTGTTAGGTATATACCAAAGATAAATTCATCACCTGACGTCACAGCGCTAAACGGTTACAACAATCTACCGCTGCACCCAAGTCCCGTCATTGAAGAATACAAACGTGCTGCCAGCATCGTTATAGAGCATAAAGCCATTATCAAACGTTTGCATGTTGCCGTTATAGCCACGCTCAGCATCTATCGCATTACCTAGGCCATTCCGAATTTCGGGGATTTCGCACCACATTTTGCCGAAACCTCGGCGTGGCGTTGGCGGGGAAGACGCCGGCGTGTTGGCATCTGTGCAAGCATATTCTGGATCACCCTCTTGGAACGGCGGGCTTGGATAGACCACCCAGCGCCCGCTACTATAGGCAACTAAGGCTTGTGCAGCGTCAATTGGCTGACGCCAGAACATCTTGCCGCCTACAAAGTTCTCTTCTGCCATGAAGAACGCGCGACCAGGGTCAGTTGCACACCCAATTTGACCTTCAACTGTTGCCCAAACGGGGCCAAAAACACCGCCTACGACTGGGCAGTCTTGTGTTGGTGTAGGACTCGGAGGAACTGATGTCGCTGTTGGCACCTTTGTGTTTGTTGCTTCGCTAGTTGGAGTCCGCGTTGGTGGCACAAACGGTGTTGCTGTATTTGTCGGAATTAGGGTGGCAGTCAATTCTTCAGTTGGCACCAAAGTGACTGTTGCTGTTTCCGTTGGCGGAACCGCCGTCAACGTTTGCGTCGGATCGGTTTCAGGGGTGGCAACGACAACAACATCAACTGATGTCACCGTCGCAACAACCGCAACATCATTGTTCTCGTTGTTACTCTCGTTCTCCTCTACTACTGTGCTTGTCGCTTCAACAAGCGCGGTAACAGCCGGATCTGTTGATGAATCGCTAGTCAGCCAAGACCAAAGCACAATGCCAAAGATAAAGCTCAGGATCCCAAGCCCAACAAACCATAGGATTAGACTGCGACGGGAGACCCCGTCCTCTTCTGGGTCATATTGAGGCGCTACAGGTGGCGGATGCAACGGCGCTTCTACAGAGGTGTAATCGCGAACTGGTGGCGGTGCAGGCCCAGCACCGGGCAATACGGGCGGCACCTTAATCGGATGGGTGTCGTGCGCATTAGGGACAGGCGCAACAGGTGCTGTCGGCGGCGTTACAGGCGCAGCAACAACTGTTTCTACAATTGACTCGGCGTCCAGTGGCCATGACTTTGTCTGAGAGAAGTCAATATTGGTCCCAACTGTTCCCGCTAAAGCTTCCCAAAATGCTGTCGCCGTTGGATACCGATGAGCAGGCGCTTTGTCCAATGCGCGCAGCAGTACAAGATCATGCACGCCATCGATGTTTGAATTGAGTGACTGTGGCAGCGGCACAGACTGGGTCAAGTGCAGTTCGTAAGGGTCACCAATGACGTTATCAAACGGTCGCTGACCAGTAAATAATTGATAGGCCAAGACCCCTAAAGAATAGAAATCACTACGTTGATCTACCGTGATCTGCGCACATTGCTCTGGGCTTAAATAAGCCGGATCAACTGCGGCGTAGCCAACGGTAAAGTCCGTCCAGAGCACCCTGCCATCACGCGCTAGCAACACATGATCGTCTTGAATAGCCCGATGAGTAATGCCTTCAGCATGGGCATAATCAAGCGCATCACTTAGTGGCTGCAGAATCCCCACTGTTTCGACAAACGGCAGCATACGATGGTTGTTTTGCAAATGCTGCTCTAGCGTGATGCCATCAATCCATTCTGAGACGCTAAACAGTTGGTCACCAGCGCGGCCAAACGCAAACAATTGCAAAATATTTGGGTGTCGCAACTTAATGAGTGCTTGCGCATCACGACGCGCTAGAGTCTGGAACGTGCTGTCGTTAGAAAACTCAGCGCTAAACAAGCGCACGGTAACGGGCGCAGCAGTTTCTGTATCAAACCCCTGATACACCTTTCCCAGCGCATCTTGGCGAATTTCAACGTCTAATCGATAGCGATTGTGCAGTAGCAGCATACTCATATTTTGTCTGACACCTGAAATGCGATGTTAGCACAATTGTTTGCAAAACTCTTATGTAACGACTAACCAGCCCCAGACACTAAGCTAGGCGTCGAAAAATCACGACATCTTTTCCAACAAACTCCACCGTAGCACCCCAATGATTTGCTAGCCACTTGAAGGTTTCATCCGCAAAAAAGGCCACATGGGTTAAGTCAGTTTTGTAGTGCCACGTTTTGAAAGCATCTAAGGTCGTCACGCGCTTTGTCATCACACCTAATATCCCCTGCGGACGTAAGCATTGCCACAAGCGCTCTAACGCTTGCCGCGGATGATGTAGATGCTCAACGACTTCTGAGGTAGTGATGAAATCATACGTGCGCGCAAACACGGCCTCATCTGGCGCGTAAAAGGGGTCATAGAGCGCCATTGTGTGCCCTGCCTCTTCTAACATCAGTGACAGCGTTGGGCCGGGGCCAGAGCCAAAGTCTAACCCAGAACTATTCGGCGCAAGCTCTGCTGCAACTGGGTCAAACAAACGGCTCAAAAAACGACGGTACCCTTCGTCTGCGGGGTTATTTTCGTGCAAATCGTAGCGACGTTTTTCTTCTTCAGCGGAAAGAAAGTCCTTTGGCAATACAAAGACCAGCGCACAGTTTGGACAGCGATAGTAGTCGCGGGTGTCTGTGAAAAAATGTTGGCTTTGCTCCGATAAGCACAGCGGACACGTAACCTTTGCTACAGTAGTTTGGATTTGCATGATCGCGATTATAACCTTGCCGATTTGGGCAACAGTCTCGCTAGTCTCACTGTGGGCAATCCACTAGCCTCTTCATATAATCGATTTTATGACTGATTATCCGTTTCACTTTCTTGGTCCAGTGGTAGAACACGATATTGGCATTATTTACAACGTTGTCTGGCTACCAGAAGAATTCCACACCCAACTCCCGCTGAAAGAACATCCACGCTTACGCATTCACGCGTTGATCAACGGCGAACCTAAAGACGGCGCATGGGTCCCTTCAAAAGGGCAATGGTATTTGTTGATTTCAAAGAAAGAGCTGAAAAAGCGCCAGATTGAAGTTGGCGATGCAGTCACCATCGCCTTTGCCATCGCCGATCAAAATCACGTAGATGTCCCGCCGGAGTTAGACGACGCGCTAGATGATGATCCGTTTTTACGACTAACGTGGCAAGGGCTGACAGCAGGGAAACGACGTGGGCTGGCATATAGGGTGTCTTCGGCTAAGACGATGCCAACAAAGAAGAAGCGGATTGCGGAGGTTGTTAGGACGCTTCGCGGATTTTAAGTCTTAAGAAAGCGTTTAAAAACGGCCGATCTCCTTGCTGAGCGAAGCAGGGCCAAAGGCAAGGAGTTAAGAGCGTGTTTATGTTTTTAAACACTCTTTAACCACCAAGCGGGCTCCTTTGAGGAGCCCGCTTCGTCATAGTTGCGTCAATCTGCTAAGTCTAACTCGCAGCCTTGATCACCTCAAGCAAGTTGTCATAGCTCTTGATGAACTTG
>JAHDBS010000339.1:0-3488 GCA_020630225.1 Anaerolineales bacterium
GCGAATTGACCCCGGTCATCGACGCAACCTTGGACGCAATGGAAGCTGATGGCACTCTAGATGCCCTGTTCAACAAGTGGTTTGTTACCGACGAAGAAGGTGGCGATGACGCTGCTGCTGAAGACGGTGGCGAAGCGATGGCTGCTGGCGGCTCTGGCTTCAACGAAGTTGCAGACTGTTCTGAAGACCTAACTGGTGAAACAATTACGTTCTACCAACAAGCTGGTTTAACTGGTCCATTGGCAACCATTCTTGGGGATGGCTTTATCAATGGTGTGAACGATGCTGTCACTAGCATCAACGAAGCAGGTGGGATCTGTGGCGCTGAAGTCACGGTTCGCTTGGAAGACACGCAATATGCTCCAGAACAAGAAGTAGCAGTTTACGAACAATATCGTGAAGCTGATCCTAAGCCACTGTTCATTATGACTTACGGCTCAGGTGCTACGGTTGCTCTGAAAGATCGCGTTGCTGAAGATCAAATCGTAAACATTGCTGCTGGTTTGAACGCTGGCGCATTCTACGACCCAGCTGACGGTTGGACCGTTGGTGCTGGCCCAATCTATCCTGACCAATTTGGTGGGTTCTTGAAGTTCGTAAGCGAAAACTGGGACGACATCAAACCTGAAGGCGCTGGCGACGACATTGTTGTTGGTGTCATTGGGTGGGCGAACTCATTTGGTGCTGGTGCTACCACGCCAGAAGCAATCGCATATGCTGAATCACTC
This sequence comes from Anaerolineales bacterium, assembly GCA_020630225.1. Lineage (GTDB taxonomy): Bacteria > Chloroflexota > Anaerolineae > Anaerolineales > UBA6668 > JAHDIM01. The sequence goes on from JAHDBS010000339.1 coordinate 729, forward strand.
GGTATTACTGTCTTGCCACTTGAAGAACAAGCCATTGACCCATCAGCTGATGTGAGTGGTGCTGTTCAAAACCTAATGGTGAACGGTGCTAACGTCATCTGGTCACAAAACTTAAGCTTTGGTGTTGCTCAAGTGATTGGGACCCTGCGTGGTGCTGGCGTTTGGGACAGTGTCATTGTTGGTGGTGTGAATTGGGCGTTCAACCAAGATGTTTTGAATATCTTGGGTGAAAATGCGCAAATTGCAAATGGTTTCTACGGTGTGATGCCATCACTTTGGTACAACGACACTGATAGCGCAGGTGTACAACAAATGTTGGCTTCATTCGAAGCTGGTGGTTACCCTGCAACAGACATGGGTACAGGGTACATTCTGAGCTATGGTCAGGTCTTTGCACTCGCAGACATCATTCAACATGCAATCAACACTGATGGCTACGAAAATCTGAGTGGTGAAACATTCTTCAACGCAATGAAAGATTTAGGTACGCCAAGTGCTGCTGGTATGTACAACTTCAATGTTGTTGACGGAAATCGTGCTCCTAACATGGCGCAAATCCGCCAATGGCAATGGAATGGTGAATCAATGGACTACGTTGTAGTTCAAGACTTCACTGAACTGCCAGACTTGCGCCCAGGTAACTAAGACTTACCGCTAATCAAATTGCGCGGCGGATCTCAGATCCGCCGCGCTTTGACTACCCACTAAGGACACGAAGAAACACCTATAAAACGCTTGGTGAGACTTGGTGTCACTTCGTGGGCAGTTGAACAAAATCTTACAAATCTAAATGCTGAAACTCAACAATATCGAAGTTGTCTATAGTGATGTAATCCTTGTGTTACGCGGGATTTCGCTTGAAGTCGGCAAAGGCCAAATTGTCTCGCTTCTAGGTGCGAATGGAGCTGGGAAATCGACCACGCTCAAAGCAATCTCTGGATTGCTTCTCTCTCAAGATGGTGCCGTGACCCGCGGTTCTATTGAGTTTGATGGTGTGCGAATCGACAAGCTCCCGGCTGATGAAATTGTCCGCATGGGGATTGTGCAAGTCTTAGAAGGACGACCGCTGTTTGAACATCTCACAGTGGAAGAAAATCTGATGACCGGCTCAGTGTCGCGGACAGACGGAAATGCGGCTATTCGCGATACGCTAGACATGGTCTATACCTATTTCCCGCGTTTGAAAGACTTTCGAAACCGCACTAGTGGGTATCTGTCTGGAGGGGAGCAACAAATGGTTGTGATTGGACGAGCGCTCATGGCAAAGCCACGTCTAATGCTATTGGATGAGCCTTCACTGGGGCTAGCTCCGCTTTTAGTACAACAAATTTTTGAAATCATCCGTCGCGTGAATGAAGAGGCGGGGGTGTCTTTGCTTGTTGTTGAACAAAATGCCAACATTGCTTTGAAGACAGCAGAGCACGCTTATGTCATGGAAAATGGTCGTATTGTGCTCGATGGCTCGGCAGAAGATCTTTCTAAAAATGCAGATATTCGTGAGTTTTATCTGGGCTTGTCTTCTGTTGGGGAGCGCAAAAGCTACCGCGATGTGAAGCACTACAAACGCCGTAAACGCTGGCTAGGATAGTCATACGCTTATCCTTTCTTAGAACTCTAAATTGTAGTTGCGAGTCTGAGGTACGAGTATCATGCTGTTGGTTACACCACTGCGCTCGCAACTCAGACTCGTAACTCTTAACACACTCAAAATCTTATGACTGAAACTACCTCACTCGATAGCAAACTTGCGGCTCATATCAAGCATGCCTATGACAATGCCAGCGCATTCCGGACACGCATGGATGAAGCTGGACTAACCCCAGCAGATATTCAAAGTCGCGCAGACCTCAAAAAGCTGCCAGTCTTCTCTAAAGATGGCATCATTGCCCGTCAGCAAGCAGATCCGCCGTTTGGGGGAATGTTGGCAGTGCCAATGTCTGAGGTGACACATATCTTCATGTCGCCTGGTCCAATTTATGAACCAGCCGGGCATGACGCCCCTGAGATGCGTGAAATGGCGGCGGCTGCCTACCGTGCTGCAGGGTTTACTGCTGATGATGTTGTGCTAAATGGGATGTCTTATCATCTAGTTCCGGCTGGGATGTTGCTAGATCGGGCATTGACATCAATTGGCTGCACCGTCTTTCCGGGTGGCATTGGTAACAGTGATTTGCAGTTGAAAGTCATGAAAGATATTGGTGCAACCGCTTACACGGGCACGCCGAGTTTCTTGGCGTTGCTAATCAATAAAGCCAACGAAATGGGTTTAGATTTCAAAACGCATTTCAACATCAAACGTGCCCTGACAACTGCTGAACCGCTCTTTGGTCCAATGCGTCAGCTCTTTATTGATAACGGCGTTGAAGTTGTTTGTAATGCCTATGCAACGGCAGAAATCGGATTTATCGGGATCAATTTAGATGGCGGCATGGCGATGCAGTTGCTGGAGATGCCGGTTGTTCAAATCGTAGATCCTGATACTGGCGAAGAAGTCGGCTCAGGCATGGCTGGCGAAGTGGTTGTGACGAATTTTGATGAAACTTATCCACTCATTCGAATTGGGCTGGGTGACTTGGCGGTCAATATGGATCCTAATCCGGGGAACTCAACGCAAGCAGAACGCGCGATTGTTTTGGTCGGGCGCACTGGGGATGCTGTCAAAGTCCGTGGGATGTTTGTGCATCCAAATCAGGTCAATTTTGCTGCCCAACAAGTGCCCGGCATAACGAAAGTGCAGGGCGTCGTGACGCAGTCTGAGAG
>JAHDBS010000339.1:3588-5295 GCA_020630225.1 Anaerolineales bacterium
GCTGTTACAAACGCCGCGTTTGCGTCATTTATAGACACAACTGGCTATGTGACCGAAGCGGAGAAATTTGGATGGTCATTTGTCTTTCATCTGTTTTTGCCTGTAGACTTCCCACCGACACAACCTGTGCCTGGTGCGCCGTGGTGGCGTCAGGTGTTTGGCGCGACATGGCGCACGCCGGAAGGACCACAGTCTGATTTAGCGAGTCGTGACGATCATCCTGTAGTGCATGTGTCGTGGAATGACGCCGTTGCCTATGCCAATTGGAAAGGCAAGCGTTTGCCAAGTGAAGCAGAATGGGAGTATGCAGCGCGTGGCGGACTAGAGCAAAACCGTTACCCTTGGGGGGATCGATTGCGCCCTGACAGTGAATATCGCTGCAATATTTGGCAAGGTCAGTTCCCGGTCAAAAATAGCGAAGCAGATGGATATTTAGGGACTTGTCCAGTGACAACCTACCAACCCAATGCGTTTGGCTTGTACAACATGTCAGGTAACGTCTGGGAATGGTGTGCGGACTGGTTTAGCCCAGACTTTCATCAGCAAGATGTGCGCGCTAATCCACTTGGCCCAATAACTGGGCAGCAAAAGGTGATGAAGGGTGGCTCTTACCTCTGTCACAAATCATATTGCAATCGTTACCGCGTAGGTGCGCGGACATCGAACACGCCGGATAGCTCAACTGGACATATGGGCTTTCGGTTGGTGGCAAATACTTAATCACGAAACGGGTTGCTTTAAGCAACCCGTTTCGTTTTACACACAATGACTAGACTCAAAACAAAATCCTCGAACACAGCCAAGCTAACTTGTTTTCAACGGGCGCTAGGGCACTCAGAAGTTGGTTCTCCTATTGCCAATGATTACATCGCGTTGCATTTGCTCAGTCCAAAAGTGAGAGCGGAAATCATCGATGCAGGCAAACGTAAAGCGCATATTGAGCGGGTCTCACCAACGTATAGTTATATCAACGCGCGTAATGCCCATATGGATCGGATGGCGCGTGAAGCTGTTGAAAATGGATTTGATCAGATTGTTATTATGGGTGCGGGTTACGACACCACTGCTTATCGTTTGTTAGCAGACTGTGCGCTGCAAGTTTTTGAAGTCGATGCGCCAACATCGCAAGCAGACAAGAAGAAATATCTGGCGACTGCTGGCATTGCTGCGCCGGAGAATTTGCATTACATCGCTATCGACTTCAACGAACAGTCCTTGTCGGATGTCATGCTTGCCTCTGGCTATAACGCAACGGGGCGCACGCTGTTTATTTGGGAAGGCGTAACGTATTACATTTCGGCGGAAGCTGTAGATGGGACGTTAGGCTTTATTCAGCAACATAGTGCGGCAGGTAGCGTGGTTGCGTTTGATTACATTTATGCAGATGTGTGTAAGGGGAACTTGAGCTACTACGGCGCACAAGAAGGTGTCGCTTATGTTGCGTCAGTGGGGGAGCCATTCACTTACGGTATTGAGCCAACCACCTTGGAGACATTTCTTGCAGAACGCGGCTATGAACTTGCTGAACACTATACTGGCCCAGAATTTCAAGCGCGCTACTTGTCAGAAGAGCGTTTCCCACGTGCCTATGAATATATGGGCAATGTGGTGGCTGTGACTAAATAGTCTAAGTTCTGGATAAACAAAGAGTATCTAGACTGTTTGCTCTCTGAAATGCCTTCCTGACGTTAGGAAGGATCTCTCAAG
>JAHDBS010000010.1:0-19364 GCA_020630225.1 Anaerolineales bacterium
AAGATCCGCATGCCCCTGGCTATTATGAAGATTTTTGGTCTTGGAGCATGTTTGATGGATTTGAAGAATTTGTACGTCAATCACCAACTGCGGCACATGCCCATCAGTTATTAGACGCGCAACATGTAAATTTGGTGATGGACAACTGGTTTATGCGCGAAGCCGGGGCAACTTCCCGTCCACCGTTTCACCAAGACCTATCGTATTTCGACTTCTTCGGCACCATGTGCGTCTTGTGGCTACCTTTAGAACCAGTTACAAAAGAGAATGGCATCTCTTTCGTTCGCGGCTCACATTTATGGGGCAAGCACTTTATGCGCGTGCGATTTACAGACGGACATCAAGCAGGGTCAGATGGAACAACGACTGTCAATGGCGTGACCTATGAATTGCCGCCTGCAATTGACGAAAATCCAGATGCTTACGATCTCATCGATTTTGACTTAGACGTTGGGGATTGTATTTACTTCGACATGCGGACGTTGCACGGCAGTGTTTCAGAAATTATTCCAACTGAAACCGTGCGGCGCTACACGCTAAGAATGACAAAAGAAGATGGTGTTTTACGCTATCGTGGCGATTGGGCCAAAGGCGAACGTGAGATGTTCGAGGCTGCTGGATACAAAGAAGGCGATGCAATCGCGGGAGACTTTTTCCCGCAGCTATATCCCCGATAAAAAATCAAAAAAGTTCGCTTTTCCAGGCTACTACATCATCGTGATGTTTGCCCGTAAAAGCTGAACTATTGACTACATGACAGCCAGTAGTCGTTTTTCCAAGTCAGACGTTGAATACCCTTCAAAGCTCACAAGTTTGTGGGCTTTATTTTTTCCAGCCACAATTTCCAACTGTGCTGCGTCAATATTGAGCTGTTGACTTAGAAAGCTGAGCAATGCGCTGTTCGCTGCAGTCACTGTTGGGCTTGCAAGGCGAATTTTGACAACATTGTCTTCAGTGGTGCCCGCAAAGTGATCGTTCGCCGCACGCACAATAACGTAGATGGCGAGACATGCCCCCGTTTTCCCATCGGTGAAATTGAAAGCACGTTTTTTCATTGAATACCTCTATAAAAACAAAATCCCGACCACTGTCGAGCATATTGCTATTGTACAGCGATCGGGATCTGAAACGTGAAAACTTTGAGGTTTTTCGTAAATTTACTAACCGAATGAACTATAGATCATGGTTCGCAAGATGCGAATAAGGATTAGTAAAACAATGGGGCTGAAGTCAATACCCATCCCACCGGTTGGCATCACTTGGCGGATCGGCGCAAGTAGCGGGTCCATGAGGTTATTGAGTGCCTGTTGCACGTCCCAAAGCCATGAACCATATTCCGGGCGAACCCAAGACAGAATAATCCAGACAAACAGAACAATGTAGAAGACTTGGAAAATAGCGTCTAGCGCTTGTAACACGAGTTTTATCCTTACTAACTAAGAACAGCGGTTCAGCAACAATCCGATGTTACCTAACCGCGTTGACTAAGAAATCCCGAATGAACCCTAACACCAAGAAGAGCAAGATCGGGGCAAAGCTAACACCACCCATCGGTGGCAGAATTTTTCGAAATGGCGCCATAATTGGGCGCATAAACCGATTGAGACTGGACTTAATGGTGTAAACAATGTTGCCAGGCTTGACCGGGATCCATGACAAAATAATCCACGCTAACAAAATGTAGCGAATGATGTCAAAAATGTAACTAATAATTTCAGCTAAAGTCATTTAGTTTCGTTCTCCGAATAATGCCCGTCCAACGCGAACCAAGGTAGACCCTTCTTGAATAGCAACTTCAAAGTCGTTGGTCATCCCCATTGATAATTCAGGCAATTCCAACTGATAAGCATCTTGCAACTTATCGCGCAAGTTGCGCAGGTCGCGAAAGACTGGGCGCGTGTCTTCCGGCGCCGCATGAAACGGTGCCATTGTCATTAGACCCCGCACCTCAAGATTAGGTAATGCAAAGATAAAATTCAGCTGCGACCGTAGGGCATCCCAATCACCAATATCACAGGCTCCATTGCGTGCCTTAAAGCCATGCTTACTCTCTTCACCAGAGACATTACATTCAATGAGCACCGGCATGACTTTGTCAATTGCTTCTGCTTTCCGATTGATTGTCTCTGCCAATTTCAAACTATCGATGGAATGTAGTAAGTCAAAATTAGCAACGACATCACGAGCTTTGCGCGACTGCACATGTCCAATGAAGTGCCAACTGATGGGCGCATCACTTGTTTGAAAATTAGCCTGAGCGACCTTGTTCGCGCCTTCTGGCATTCGGTTTTCACCAAAGTCGCGCTGCCCTACCTCGTATAGTGCTTGAATATCTTCTAAAGGCTTCAGTTTTGAAACAGCAAGCAGCTTCACGCTATCTGCAGCGCGACCGGCAGCCAAGGCTGCATTTCCAATGCGCTCGGTAATATCTTGATAATTCTTCGCAATTGACATGTAAATTTATGCTAGTGAAATAACAGCTCCAAAGCGCCCTGTTACAGGACCCTGTGCGCGGTGAGAAAAAAACAAATCGGTATTTCCAAACGTGGAAATGCCACCAATTTCAATCTTATCGACACCTGCTTCTCGCAGTGCTCTGGCATTGGTTTGCCAAAGGTCAGCGTGCGCTTTAGGCCCAAGATTGTGCAACACCAACCCTTCAGGATTTGGAAATGCTTTTTCAATCTCACGGGCGACTTCGTCACCCACTTCATAATGCTCTGCAGCAATTGAAGGGCCAATGCCTGCAATCACATCTGAGGGATCTGTGCCATATTCACGTGTCATGCTTTCAATAGTAGTACGCACAACTCCGGCTACGGTTCCGCGCCAGCCAGCATGCGCAATGCCAACTGCATGTTGTTTTGGGTCATACATTAACACGGGAACGCAATCTGCAAATCGCAACCACAGCGGTAAATTTGGCTGATTGGTCACTAAAGCATCAGCCTTAGTATCCCAATCGCAAGGGGCGTCATTGATTGCAATGGTCTCTACCCCATGGACTTGCCACACTGTTGCCATGCAGTCAGGGTCTAACCCAACTGTTTCAAACGCGCGCCGGCGGTTTGCGCGAACATTTTCAGCGCTATCGCCCGTACTAACGCTCATATTTAGCGAGCCATAGGGGTCGGGGCTAACGCCGCCATTTCGGCCAAACACAGCATGTGTTAGACCGTCTGAGGGGAATGATTCAAAGGTGAACCAATCAAGTGAATTTTGAGAATGGTGCTGCACAATTTGAGTCTACCACGCAGATAATATGCAATTTGTTAGTAGGGTTGATGAGTGATTAGTGAGGAGTGATAGCTGTCATCAAACAGTAAGCACTAAGCGGCTTATGTCACTAAGACAAGTCACGACAGAGCGAGAAACAACTCAAATATCTCTCGCTTTTGCAGTCTTTGTGCCTTTGTGTGCAGTTTGGTCTAGTTGACTAGAGAGGTTAGCGCGCCGTTCTGCGCTTCTTCTGAATATCAGACTGAATATCATCCATAGCTTCGGCCACATATGGATAAGCTAACCACACATTGGCAACGCCAAATAAAAAGCCCGTCAGCGTTCGCAAATAAGGAGTGCTTTCGCGATATGGCAGCCATTCCAGCGGCGGCTGGGATAACAACTGACTAAAGCCGTCTAGCCCAATTGGCGCGATGCCTAATAGCAAATACGGTATCCAGTGCAGCGGCTTTACCTTCCGCCCGCGCAGGCGGAGTGCTCCATATAACAGCCCCGCTAAGAACACCCCAAGGTAAATTGCGACGTCACGCTCGCAGTAAGCGACTTTGTAACCCATTTGCTCATTACCAACAAAACGACGCGCTTGGAGGCGTCCAGCGCTGGTGTAAGGCTGAATCCCGGTAACAGCTTCAAACTGCGGCGCTTCATAAAAAGGCTGGTCCCCAAATAGAAACCACGAGCGATAGGCAAACTGATGACAGAATGGGCGGTAAAACGCATAAATCGCATTTGCAGGACGCTCCGCCCCAACCTGCATGAGAACCGGGGCTGCAAACGGCATCCCTACATACAGCCCAACAATAATCGACAAGATTTTTAGCCAATGGCGACTAAATCCAGAGGCGAGACCATCTCCAATGCGATTAATGCGGGCTGTTACTGACATACGTTAGGAAAATTTGTTATGGGAGAATAAAATCGAGTTGCTCAGCAAGCTGATCTTCTGTCAGCACACCAAGATGGAATGACGCAATCTTACCATCGGGGCCAATGAAGTAGCTGGACGGGTAGGCTCGAATACGATATTGATTTTGAATTTCAGCCGTTTCATCTAAGCCAATGTCAAAGGTCAGCCCAAGCTCTTCAACAAACGGCGCAATTTGCTCAGCCGTCTCACGATTATTAACCGCTAAAATAACTAAGTCATCATCGGCGTGCTCTTCAAATGCAGCTTGCATATGTGGCATTTCAATGCGACAAGGGCCACACCAAGTCGCCCAGAAATTGAGCATAACCGGCTTACCTTGAAGCTCAGACAAGGTCACTTCTTCTCCGGTTAATAAATTGACGGTTGTAAAGTCTGGCGCAACAGCACCAACACCCAAGTCCGTACTATTTGCAGAAATATTTGCGCCCGCTGCACTGTCAGAGGCGCGGTTTCCGGAAATAAAGATAAATGCACCTGCACCAAGACCAATTAGCAATCCGACGATTGCAATGAGACCTAAGCGCATTGCAGATTGCTTACTATCAACTTCTTCGATCATTTGAAACTCCTTCGCGACAACCGCGCTGGGAAATAAAAAGCCGATTGAAGTGTACTCAATCGGCTTTTCAAAATTTGAATGCTTAGCTTAGTCTACTGGCCTTGTCCAAACAAGTTCTGTACCCAGTTATCTAATGCAAGTTGGATGTTGAACATCGCTTCAGTATCATGCGGCACGATAGAAGTCAGACGATTGGTCACAAGCAAGATACCGATAATGACGAGCAAGACCCCAGTAAAGATCTTGATATAGTTCATATACGGCCCCATCTTGCGGATGAGAGACGTTGCCTGCCCCATCATCGCAGCAGCAATCAAGAATGGAATACCTAAGCCTGCAGCGTATGCAATGAGCAATGGAATGCCTTCACCACTGTTTGCAGCCACAGTCAAAATTGCGCCTAACACTGGGCCAACACAAGCTGACCACCCTGCTGAGAAGAAAACACCCATCAAGTAAGACTGACCGTAACCAATCCCGGTCGACACTGGATTGAACTGTTTGCGAGTGTCCATGTCCAAGAATGGAATGTTGATAATCCCCATCGTGTGCAAACCAAAGATAATCACCAAGATCCCACCAACAAAGGTGAACCAGTTAACCGTAAAGGTCTGTCCAAAGATCTCAACAATTGAGAACCGTGCGCCCCCAACTAGACCACCCAGCGCTGTTGATGCCGCCCCTAGCGCAACAAAGATCGTACTAAAGCCAAGCACAAACATCAGTCCGTGGAAGAACGTTACCATCCGATTTTCTTGGACGACAGCCATGCCACCTGGTCCAGTGGTAACCATTTTCCCGCCAAGGTAGCTAATGTATGCTGGCACAAGTGGCAACACACACGGAGATAAGAAAGAAACAACGCCCGCAACAAATGCAAAAGCGATTGAAAGATCAGCAATGCCCATAAGAAATAACTCCAAATACTTGGTATTTACTATACATAATCGTAATTACTCAGCAGAGGCAATAGCCATAGAAAAGCTCAACTTTTCAGTCTGAAACTTCACAATAAAGCCTGCTCAAAAAGTTGAACTTTTACGCACTGATGAGCCGTTACAACAATTCTGCAACAAATCGCACCTTGAAAACAAGTAGGGATTTACACATTCAAGGTCTGTGTTTTGTATGTCTGAAAGACGCAGCGATGGTGGCTGGTCTTACAGAGCAATCTAATATTTTGTTTATTCTTAAGTAGGGTTAATAAAAGCGCGCCATGCCCAAGCATGGCGCGTAAAAGTTACGAGAAAATATTGATTCGGGTGCCACCCGGCCACTCAACTGTGATCTTACCGGGATTGTAAGCAACTTCCGGCAATGTCCATCGAAATAGCCATCGAGAGGCTTCTGGCGTACAGTTGAGGCAGCCGGCAGATCTTGGACGGCCATAGTCATTGTGCCAGTATGTGGAGTGAATTGCTTCACCATTAGAGCCAAAGTAAGTCACCCAACCCACACCTGGCAAGTCATAGCCGTCATCGACGGTGCCGCCAGACATATGCCGACTAATCCGCTTGCTCCAAATTGGATATGATCCAGCCTGAGTGAGCGCATTGCCAGTCCCAACACCATCGGCCCCAAAGAACTCGCGCCCAGATGAGATAACCGTGCGGAACACTTCTGTCTCACCTTCAAAAGCAGACAACCGCTGGCGACGTAAATCGACCTCAATGCGTTTGTCTTCAACATCTGGCGAAATTGGAGACACATGCTCAGGGTCAAATACGCGCAGGTATTCGGCTTTGACCCACATCGGCTTATAGTTTTCATCTAAGATGTGATACCAAATTTGGCCGGTGTCTTCTTCTTCGTACCGTTCATCAAGTAAGAATACACCTGCGTAGTACAAGTCATAGGTCACTTCGGACTTGTCATACGGGTTTTTGTGCGCTGCCGCCATAGGGACAGACAACTCTGCATACTCACCTTGAGGATCAATAGACGCTTTTGGATCGTTTAGATAATGCTCACACGGCTGCATGAAAGAGGAGTACACGTAACCGCCTGGCACTTCGTACCAAACGTGGTTATGCGGATACCACCCTTCCCCAACAACTTCACGATAAATTGGCACAATGTCGTCGCGCCATAAATGCTCAATCCGTTCGCCGTGCGGGCCAGGCCGGGACATCAATTGTAATGAGGGTGCTGTCACACGACCTAAGCGTTCGGATTCACTGGTGACGCGTCTCACAGACGCACCAGCGGCCATTGCGCGACCGCTAAGCTTTGGCAAAGCAGCTAAACCAATGACTGAAATTGAACCTAAACGGAGGAAATCTCGACGGGTATATTTTTTCTTCATATTGCGTTGCACAAGTTATAAAAAATGCACATCAGTAACGTTGGCAAACACTTTAGTGGAGGAATGCCCAACTGACAAGTAAGCTAAGTTACGGTTGTCAAACAATAACCAAGACCAGACGTATTTCAGATGAAAAACAAAAGATGCGCATACAAACTGCATGCGCATCTTTTCAAGTGCGGGTCCTAGAGACCTCTAGTTCGCGTTAGTCAGCATGCTTTCAATTGCAGCACGCATTGCAGCATCGTCAGTAAACCCAAGATGCTGATTCACAATTTGGCCGTTGCCATCCACAAAAATAACGTGTGGTTGGAAGACAAAGCCAAGTTGGCCTTTGAAGGCATTCGTCGCTGGATCATCAATGTCAAGATAGTAAAAGTCGACTTGATCCCAATACTCAATTTCTAGCCCGTGCACGACGGGCGCAATCGCGCGACAGCTACCTCACCAAAAGGCGAAGAATTCGACCACCTTTGGTCGACCATCTCCGAAGGCCACTGTAGCAGGGTTGCTTGCTTTGAGTTCTTGCGAAAATGCAGGCGGTGCACCTTTATTGTGCGACGCAACTGCTGGTGCTTCAGTAGGAACATCCGTTGGCGGCACAGCAGTTGGCTCTGGCGCAGTCGTTGGTTCCTCAGTTGGTTCAGGAGCCGCAGTTGGCTCTTCAACTACTTCAGTTGCCGTTGGTTCTGGTGCAGCAGTCGGTTCTTCAGCAATGTCTTCGCTGTCCGCTTGAGCAGCATTCAACAAATCTGAGCTTTCTTCAGTCGGTTGAACTTCTGCAACAGCATCTTCCGCAGCACTATCACTTTCGACGTCCGCTTCAGCAACAGCCTCATCTGCCATTACATCTGAGTCAGACGGATCTGGCTCAGCGGCAGCCTCTACCGCCGTCGGCTCAATTACAGCTTCGACGACTTCAGCGGCGTTATCATCAGGCTCTGCCATTTGCTCTGGCGCAACCTCAGGAATGTCCGCAACAACCTCTGCTGGGGGCGTTGGTCCGGCGCATGCGGCTAGAAAAACGCTTAGCAGAAGCATCCCAATGATCATTCGTTTTCTCATGGGCAATACTCCTAAATAGTTCTCAAAATAGTTAGTAATACGATGGTCTTACGAAACTATTAGACGCTATAAGACCCAATTTCTTTACGAAACCTGTCTACATCTTATTTCAGACCGCTCTCATTCTATGCCCAAAGCACCCAAAGCGCTTTGGAAATCTTAATAACTTCTCACCTAGAAACGTAAGCATCCACCTCATTAGCGCGTCAAAACTCACAAATAGCGCTGTAAGTCGGGTTACCGAGTAACACTCTCGAAAATGATAGTCTCTAACTATGACAGGAATTGCCCCGACAGCCGTGCAACTTTGGATCTATATTCAAGCCCATTGCTATACGTGTGAACACTCAAAAGTCTTAGCCAAACAGCTACAGGCAGAGTTTCCAACCGTAAGTATTGAATTGGTAGACTTTGCAGATCCACAGCAACGACGGCACACCCAAGTTTTTGCAACCCCAACTTTTGTGTTGAACAACGAGGTTGTGTCACTTGGCAATCCAGAACTGGAAAAAATGCGCTACTTACTCAACAAAGCGTTGAGCAAATGTCAACGCAGCGCGCAACCATAATTTCAGTTCGATAGGGACATTATGTCTGAAACGAAAATTTCATATCTTTCCATGATCGAGATCTTTCAAGATCTTTCACCAGACCAAAAAGCAGAGATCGATCATGCGACCACCATGACAACCTGTGAAAGCGGTCGCATTTTTTACATGCCCGAAGACACAGGCGAAGTGTTGTTCTTACTCAAGAAAGGCCGCGTACAGCTCTATCGGATGACGATGGCTGGCAAAAAGATTGTGGTGGCCACTTTAGATGCAGGCGCTATTTTTGGCGAAATGGCGCTAATTGGCACAGGCATGCATAACACTTATGCAGAAGCCGTTGATGATTGTCTTATCTGCGTAATGAGTCGGGTTGACTTAGAACGTCTCATTTTGCAACACCCTAAGGTAGGGTTGCGTCTAATGCAATCTATTGGCACCCGGCTGTCTTCTACGGAACAGCGTCTAGAAGAAATTGCGTTCAAAAGCATTCCTGCACGGCTTGCCGGGCTATTGTTACGCATTACGAACGACAGCGAAAATACCATCATCAAAGGTTATACCCATCAGGACTTAGCCGAGATCTTAGGCACATATCGCGAAACGACTACGCAAACGCTCAATGAGTTCAAAACCAAAGGACTCATCAAAATTGGGCGGAAGCGCATTGAACTACTCGATTTGAACGCATTACAGTCAATGTCACAAACATAGCCGACACACGCAACGGGGTCCATGAAGGGCCCCTTTTCGTTTAATCCAACATTATTCACTGTATACTTCGCGCCGATGAAAAACTACAACGCGCGTTGGTATCACCGCATTGGCATTTGGTTTGGCATTGGGCTAAATCCGGCCAGCATCACGATGGGTGGTGGGTTAGCAGCAGCACTGCCTTTTGAAACACTCTTCTGGGTCGTCCCGCTAGGGTGTGGCCTTCTCATGGCATTAGCAATGGGCGCTGGCCTGATTGGACAATCCTTACGCGCCCCACTTGCACGTTGGAGCATTTCCACCTTTGGCTTTGGCATTGGCGCGCTCACCATCAATCTGATGATGGCTGTTGGCATGGTTGGCTGGCACGGATTTCAACTAGGGCTTGCAGGTACAGCGCTAGGCGTGTTGCTTCGCTTACCCAACTGGCTAGGTATTGTGCTCTTAGCGACAACCGTATGTATCGCCAGCTTCAGCAGTGTCAATCGCTGGAATTGGCTAACATGGATCACTGGCCTATCAGCACTTGGACTTGCCGTGTTCTCATTGTTAGCAGTAGGGACTGGCATTGAGGCTAACTATGAGATACCACAGTCTAGCTTTCGCACAATCCTGTGGGCAATTGGCACCATAGCCTCGTTTGCAGCGCTCTTTGCGCTACGCGTGCCAGACTTCACCTTTGACCTACAAACTCGTCAAGACGTAGTCATTGATGGCATTGCACTTTTCATTGCCATCACATTTGGCATCATCGTTGGTATGTACTTGTACCGTGCAACAGGCAGTTGGGACCTGACAGTCATCTTGGCAGGCTCTCGCATTGCGTTTATTGCGCAACTCTTCCTTGTGCTGTCACTCATTGCGCCAACGCTTTCCACTGTCCATAGTGGCGCATTAGCCTGGGCAAATGTTTTGCCCATCAACTCACGTGTCGGCATTATTTTGCTAATCGGCCTTGGACTAACGCTTGGCCTCACTCGCTTCGATCAACGCCTACTGCCATTCCTAGACTGGATTGGCACCATCGTGCCGCCAGCATTAGCCGTGATGATTGGGGCTGTATTTGTACGCCGCTACACCACCACGAAATGGACCTATGCATCTTGGGTTGTTGGCGCAGTAGTCGCTTTAGGTCTCAAAATCGCAGGACAAGACGTTCATTTCTTTGTCGGGTTCATGGTGAGTCTGCTTGCGCTATTCTCCACTCGGTTCTTCAACCCACGGGCTAAGCTTGCCCCTCAATAACGCACACAATGGAACTGTCCCCTGCCTTAGCCTCCTTACTTGTCGGAATTGGAGGGTTTCTAGGTGCAAATGCACGTTACTGGACTGGCATTTGGGTCAATGCACGCGGCACTCAGAGCCTGCCAATCGGGACGTTGACAGTTAATTTAGTAGGAAGCTTTGTCTTAGGCCTGCTGACTGCCATTTGGATCAGTCGTGGCGGTGGCGACCCCAAAGTCAAATTGCTAATTGGCACTGGTTTTCTTGGCGCATTTACAACCTTCTCAACGTACATGGTTGAAAGTGTCAGCTTACTTTGGGACGGAAAAATTGGTCTAGCACTGACCTATGTGTTGGGCAGCGTAGTATTGGGGATAGTCCTAGCTTTTCTGGGAATGTGGCTAGGTAAAACACTACTAAGTTAAAGACAAAGCGCCTTCCATGATGGAAGGCGCTTTGAGAAATACAGATTTATTGCAAGCCCATTGCTTCGCGAATTGGGCCACAGGCTGGACAGTCACCATTCGGGCGAATAATCGCAAACCCTGCTTGTGGATCGTCTTCAAAGAAATAGTCGAAGTCGATGTTCCACACAATCAGCATCCGGACTGCACCTTGTTCTTTTGACAAGCGAACAACCTCACCCCAGTATTGTGCATGTTGATCAACTGTCATGTTGATGCCACCTTGGTTAGGCAAACCGCGCCATGAGAACCCTTGTGGCAACCAACCCCACTCTTCTCCACTCAAGTAGCCAAGCTCTGTGAAACACAGTTGCTTACCACCTGTAATTTGTTGGTAGGTTTGGACAATCCCTTGGAAGTAGCGCGTATAGTGGCTGCTATTCCCACGTGGATCGCCACTGGTTTGATATGGTGAAATCAAGCCTTCGTTGTAGTGCGCGCCTACACAATCCGTGTAGTTCATTGCACCTGCGGCAACCATGCGTTCCAAGTATGGGCGGTCATCACAACCGTCTGGGCCACATGTGCCACGGAAGAACCCGGTTGGCGCCAAGGCCGATGAAATCACAATCGTGTTTGGATTTGCAGCCTTGATGGCAACATATGATTGCTTCAACAGTTCAGTGTAAGCCTCAGGGCTAATCTTGCCACGTTGCCATTCACGTTCAATGTTGACTTCGTTCCAAACCTCGATGGCATCTGCGCCGGCAGCAGCAAGCTCAGCAACAAATTGTGCATATTCTGGATATTTGTAACTATCTACATGATCGTGATAGCCAACTACACCCAGCAACACTTTGAAGCCTTTGTCATGCGCATTATTGATGTAATACTTCGCACCATCGGCATTCATGCCTGGTTCCCACTTGACTTGGTGCTTGACCCAGCTCATGCCGGTTTCACGCATCACCTGTTGAGCGCGGTCACCAAAGGCATTGACTTGACCACCGAGTTCAAATGGTGCGTTCACATTATTGACAGCCCCAGTGTTAGGAATTGGCAATGATGGTTGCTGCGGCACTGGTGTTGGTTGTACCGGTGTCGGTGGCACTGCTGTTGGCGTATTTGTTGGTGGCACCGCAGTCGGTGTAGACGTTGGGCGCAACTCTTCTGATTGAGCTGAATTTTGCACAACAGATGTTGGCGTAGGCGTATTAGTTGGCGGCACTGCCGTTGGTGTAAACGTTGGCGTCGCCGTTGGTGTTGGTGTATTGGTTGGTGTTGGCGTAGGCGTTGGGGCAATGTACTCATAGCGTTCAATGCCTTTCGGGAATGCCAAGCGCATCACTGCACCTAGTGGCAAACAAGCTGAACAGCGTGAGTCGCGGCGCAAAATTGAATAGCCTGCGTCCAATTTATTTTGTGAACGTGAGCCAATGTCAATGTTGTTGACAATCATCAGGCGTACATTTTCGTTGCTCGCTGCCAACATTGCAGCTTCACCTAAGTATTGGGCTTGTTCGTTCAAAGACAAGTTGAAGTCAGTTTCAGGGTGCCATTGCAAGCTCTTTGGCAAATTGCCAATCCCTTGACCTGAGTGATAACCCAAGTCTGTAAAACAAAGTGGTTTCTCTTGTTTCGCAACGCTGTGATAAAGATCAACCATTGGGCCAAAGTAGCGCGTGTAGTAATCAATGTCATCCCGTGGATCATCACCAGATTGTGTAGGTGACACTAGACCTTCGTTATATTGCACCCCGATACAGTCAACGTGATCCAACACGCCGACGCGTACCATGCGGCGCAAGTATGGTAAGTCATCACAACCGTCTGCCGTACAGCGCGCATATTCAACAACTGGCTCCAGTGCGCCAGAAATTACTAAAGTATCTTCATTTGCCGCGCGAATTGCTTTTGATGCTTGCTCAACCAAGTTGACATAGGTCGTTGCATTGACGCCACCATCAACCCAGCCATCGGCCACGTTCATTTCGGACCAAATTTCAATTCCATCTGCCCCGGCGTCTGCGAGTTCTCCAACGAATGCTGCATATTCAGCAAACGTATTCGGTTGAACTACACCACGTTCGCCGCGAACCGTGTAAAGTACATAAAATTCAGCTTTGTGAGCGTCTGTAAGTTGATCCAAATATGCTTGGGCATCGTCACCTGGTTGCCATTCAATATCGAACTGCACCCAGCTCATACCTGCATGGCGCATTGCCACAACAGCATCTGGGCCGAGGTTATTGACCAAGCCCCCTAACGCAAAGTCAGAATTGAATTCAGTTGGGGGATCATCGAACAAGTCTGCTTTACGTGGTTGTGGCACTGGTTCGTTGTCTTGAGATTCGTCGGCACTGGCATAGCGAGCTGCAAATGCAACTGGCAGTAGTAATGCCGCAATAATAAAGAGGCGCCCAAAGCTAGCAACTAATTGACCTGCGTAATATTTAGTGTGCTTGCTATTCAGGGTGCGCAGCAAAGCTGCAATGTAAGATGGTGTTACCTGTTTCATATAGTGCGAAGCGAAAGTACCTATAAAATTCGCGAAAAAATGTCTGTAATCTGTATTAAGTCGGATAATTCCAATAACAGAATAGCGAACCAGCACTACTCACTGCTAAAAGAGTTAATGCAGGTTTGCTTAATATATTTCAGACACGTGTCTATTTCTAAACCGAAATAATTAATGGTTTGAGAAATGCCCCGCACTAAACGTCACAACCAACGCCTCCACAGCAGCACCTTAGCCTTGATGCTTACGCTTTTGGGCTTTGGACTACGCGCTTGGCAATTACCACTCAACAGGTTTCATCAAGATGAAGCGCTTTATGCATACTTTGCGCGTCTGATTGCCTCACAGCAAAACATTTGGTTACAAACACCACTTTTAGACAAGCCGCCTCTCAATTACTACCTTACTGGCGCAACAATTGGCCTCTTTTGGGTTGATCCTAAAAATCCGCTGCTCGCTGAATTCATCGCCAAACTACCTCATCTGTTTGCGGCAACCGTCTCTATTGTTGTGCTATTTCAAATTAGCAAGCGTTTGTTGAACCATGAGGCAGCCATAGTTGTGACCGCACTGTTCGCGTTGGCGCCATATGCCATCAGCTTTGCCACCACTTTATTTGCAGAAACGCTATTGACGCTGACATTGCTATTGGCACTAACCACAGGCATGCAGCAACGCTTTGGCTGGCAAGGCCTGTGGCTGTCCATCGCTTGTGCATTGAAACCAACAGCGCTCTATTTCTTTCCAATTCTCATTGGGCTTAGCGGAATTTACCTGAGCACACAAAACCAGCAAAGCTCTTGGCAGAAGAATGTGGTCAAGTTCGGAGTTACATTTATTAGTGGCATCTTGGTGTTGCTTAGCTGGCAATTACTTCGCCCAGACAGCGCTCCTTTCTGGGCTACAGGTACAGAGGCATACAACCCACAACGCCTCATCCGGGCAGATGAAGTGATCACCAGAGCTTTGTTGCTAGCATCATTGTGGCAACATCAATTTGGCAGCTTAGCTTTAGCAGTCCTGAGTGCACCCATTGTCATTTGGGGCGTCGTTGATAGAACACAGTCTCGGCTGCAACAAACGGTGATGCTCTTCATCATTACCTTTTTTGTTGGCTATCTCGCGTGGCACTGGCTCATTGCTTTCAATATTCGCGATCGTTACTTCTTACCGCTCACGCCTTTCATTTGTATTGTTTTTGGTTGGGGGATCTACCAGATACAGCGCACACTAAATACTCAACGGGGACTGCGTGTCTTCGGAGCAGTCATCATTTTTAGCTTGCTTGGACTAAGTAGCCTACATGCTGCAACTGCACAGCATCCAGTTGGTGGCGATCACGGCGCATATGATGGAATTGCGCGCATTGCAGAGGATCTGCGTGCAACACCAACGGGAACCGTGTTGTATGATTTGGGTCTTGATTGGCACTGGCGCTTCTATTTATATGAGAGCGACATCTTTATTGCTTGGCAACCAGGGCCGGACAACATTGCGGAAGATATTCAGGTCCATGCTAAGAGCGATCCTAATCCACGTTATGTTGTCACTTTAGATCTGCAAACGGAGCAAGAGTTATCACAATCTTTAGCTGAAGTTGACTATCAACTAGCCCTCATTCAGGCCCCGCTCAATCGTTTTGGGCAGGAATCGCTACGCTTACATCAGATTGTTCCAATCCCTTAGCTTGCCACCACTTCTGCACTACCTGCTATCGTTTTGAATTCCAAACGTCTACTTAATCTAATTCCGCTTCTGTTGGTCTTGCTCTTCATTCCCATTCTATTTTGGCGAATGAGCTTTACGAACTTGATCTTTGCGCGCGGTGATACGTTCTACTATTTTTATCCTTACTGGGAACATCGGGCGCGGGCATTGCTAAGCGGTGAAATTCCGCTTTGGAATCCCTATTTATTCATGGGCGCACCCTTCCTCGCCAATTCACAGGCGGGCGTGCTGTACCCATTCAATTGGCCACTGGCTTTCTTTAATACGCCTCAAGCAGTCAAGATCAGCACACTTGTCCATTTGAGCATTGCAGCTTGCGGCACGTTTGTATTCGCTCGCCGCGTTTTCAAATACCCAGCAATCGCCGCTGGCATTTCAGCGCTAACCTTCACGCTAAGCGGCCACCTCACAACAAAAGTCGAACAAGTCAATCAGGCCCAAGGACTTGCCTGGTTGCCATGGCTTGTCTTCGCTGCTCATGCTTCAGTCACAGCAGACACGCTCCCTAAACGCCTCCGCGCTGGGGCTGGATTTGCCGGCGTGCTAGCGATGCAATTACTAGCTGGGCACACCCAGTCAATGTACATTTCGCTGTTTGGTGCCGGGCTGTGGGTTGCAACATTTCTCATTAGTGATGTCATTGCAAATAAGTCTTGGCAAAGCTGGAGCAGCATTAAAACGCTGATCAGCGACTATTGGGTGCCGCTGCCGTTTATTGCAATGGGCATTGCACTTTCAGCCGCGCAATTATTACCAACCCTAGAACTGTCACAGAACTCAATGCGTAGCGGCGGGATGAGCTCGTATGAAGCGGTTTCTTTCTCTCTGCACCCAATTCTCATTGGCCGCGGCTTCTTGCCCGGCTATTCGCGCACATTATTTAGCGAATTTCTAGGTTACGTCGGGATTGTTGCATTGTTCTTTGCAGTCAATGGCGCGTTAAAAAGCTGGAATTCAAAAGCCCAGCGGGCAGTAATGGTGCTGTTTGTAATTGGCTTCGCATTAGCATTAGGCGGCTACAACCCAATATATTGGGGATTACTAAAAGTCGTTCCCGGCTTCAACTTATTCCGAGCACCCGCACGTTGGTTAGTGCTATGGTCGCTTGCGACGAGCTTACTCATTGGGCTAGGCATCATTCGCTTACAGACGCAATCCTTACGCGAAAAACTACTTCCGGCTGCACTTGGGATTGCAACTGTGGTTGGCCTAATCGGGATCTACTACCTCAGTCGCAACTTCGTGTCTCCTGGTGAGCTTGGCCCACCAGGACCACCAAAGCAAATGGATTACATCCGTTGGGGCATTGCTACGTTAATTGGCGCAGGCGTGTTATTAGCGCCCCACTTCAAACTAAAATCAGCATTAATTGGCTTGCTGATTGCTGGCGAGCTATTCTTAGCGTCGCAAGTTTTGCCATTGAATCGGCTTACAACTCCTGAGACATACTTCAGTCTGCGCCCTGCCATGCTCCAAATGGTCAGCGCCAACGAAAACGAAGTTGCACCAGGTCGCTTCCTCTCAATGTCACAACTACAGTTTGATCCGGGTGACATTGGTGAACTAAAAAGCATTTGGGAAGGTACCCTCCCAGACGACCCGCTGTTCGATGCTTTAGTTGCGACCAAAGCCAAAGAAGTCCTCTCACCAAACTTACCGCTTGTTTGGCAAGTACCTTCAGTAGATGGGTACGATGGCGGCGTGCTGCCACTCCGCAGCTACGCTGAATTCACACAGCAATTCACCAAACAACCAGAGCCCTCAACTGACGGACGCCTTCGTGAATACTTGATTGAACAGCCAGAAAATTGGCTTCTCAACATTACGGACACCCGCTGGCTCATTACAGATAAAACTGCTGATGTCTGGATTGGCAACGTCTTTTACGATCTTCAAAATCAGTTAGCCTTGGATGCCACTGAACGCAGTGTGATCAATGAAATTCCACTATTGGAAGCAACCGGATTAGGCATTGTCATGACGCCAGTTGAAACTAATCTGAGCAGCACGCCATTTGGCTATTTAGAAGTATTTGATGATGCCGGCCAATATTACTCAGTGCCAATCCCTGCCGAAATTGGTGTAACCGGCGAAGGGTTTGTGCCGTTGCCGAAACCACTCACGTTAGAGAGCATTACTATTCGTAGTGATCGGGTCTGGGATGTATCTGGGTTAGCACTCATCGATCAACGCACTGGCGCTTTCCAACCGCTCACCTTAGGAGCATATCGCTTAGCACACTCTGGCGATGTAAAGGTTTATGAAAATCTCAACAGCTTCGGACGCGCATTCATGGTTGCTGAAACACCTCTCAGCGCAGCTAGTGCGCCCCTCGATGCCAGCGTAGAAATCACGAGTTATACAAACTCACGTGTCACCCTATCTGTCAGCACAGAAGAGGCTGGCACGCTGGTTTTAGCAGACGCAATGTATCCAGGGTGGCAAGCACTTGTTAATGCTGTTCCAGCAGAAATTGAGGCTGTAAATGGACTGTTTCGGGGGCTTGCGCTAGATGCGGGAGACTATGAAGTCGTCTTTGAATATCAACCGCGTAGTTGGCAGCTAGGAAAACAAATTAGTCTGGCAGCTGTAGCTGCTTGGGTAGCGCTAATTGGCGCTACCTTTATGCTGCCAAAGCGAAAACTTGAGGAGTAATAACGCCCGATTGCTAAATTAGCGCCGGGCGGAAGTCTTTGACTTTTAGCTGAACGCGGCGGCGGCCATTCCACTCATTTACCTCGACCGTATAGACCAAGTCAATAACTGGCGTCAGTTCAGCAATGCGATGTCCAAACCGAAACGCGATGGCATCGAGATATGGGCTGTCACCGGCTGCTACCGTTAGTTTCAAATGAGAGTGGTCTTTGCCAATCGTTTTGCTATTCATCACATTGACGCTGCGTGACAAAAAGGTGGGCCGCGGATTCCCATAGCCGAGCGGTTCAAAACGATCTAACTCAACTGCAAGCTCCATAGAGACAGCGGCTAAGTCAATTTCCATATCGACTGAAATGACTGGGCGGACGTCTTGGTCTGCCAAGGCCTCAGCTGCAATAGCATTCAAACGCTTACGGAAAGCCGGTACATTTTCATTTGCAACGGTAAACCCGGCTGCAGCAGCATGCCCCCCATAGCGCTCAAGCAAGTCGGAGCATTGGTCTAATGCATCCGTCACATGGAACTCTCGAATACTACGGGCGGAGCCGACAGTATGGGTCTCACCAACCGCAGCAACAAAGGCCGGTTTATAAAATTCTTCTTGCAAACGCGACGCTGCTAAGCCCACCACTCCTGAGTTGAAGGTTTCATGAGCTGCAAACATAATGTTGGTTTCGTCCGCATTGACCGCAGCGCGGCGTGCTTCTTCAGTAACATATTCCGTCGTTTGTTGGCGTTCTAAGTTGTGATTTTCAAGCGTCCACGCCAGTGATTTTGCACTCTCAGGATTTTTAGTCACAAGCAGTTCATAGGCTGCTTTGGCAGAATCCATCCGACCAGCGGCATTCAATCTTGGGCCAATGCTAAAGCCAATGTGTCCGGCGCGAATTTGCCCTTGTGACAAACGCGCGGCTGGCAGTAACGCTTTCAATCCGATGCGCTCAGACTGATTCAGCATTTTGACACCCCAGTACACCAGCGCCCGATTCTCGCCACTCAGCGGGGCTAAGTCAGCCACTGTGCCTAGCGCAACCAGCTCCAACATCTGCTTTTTAGTGACATTGGGCGGATCACCTAAGCGGTCAGCCAATGCCCGCGCAACTTTGAACGCAACGCCTACGCCAGCTAGCATCTTCTCTGGGTATTGATCGCCAGCCCGTTTCGGATTGATTACTGCAAACGCTGGTGGCAAGTCAGCCCCTGGATGATGGTGATCCGTAATAATGAGATCCATCCCCAATTGATTTGCATGTTTGACTTCATCCACAGAACGGATGCCACAGTCAACCGTAATGACTAACGCTGAGCCGCTTGCATGAATTTCACTCAGCGCCTCAGTATTTAGTCCATAGCCTTCATCAAAACGGTTCGGGATGTAGACTTCACATGCTGCGCCGTAGTCACTCAACAACTGCCACAGTAATGCCGATGATGTCACACCATCAACGTCATAGTCACCATAAATCGTGATCT
>JAHDBS010000010.1:19464-25867 GCA_020630225.1 Anaerolineales bacterium
AGTAATGCCGATGATGTCACACCATCAACGTCATAGTCACCATAAATCGTGATCTTCTGCTTGGTCTTTACCGCAGTAGCAATGCGATCAACAGCCTTCTCCATATCAGTCAATAGAAATGGATCGACAGACTGGTTTAGAACATTTTTGAGCCAGTTATCTGCTTCAACAGCATTGGTCACTTGGCGGTTAAAAAGCAATTGAGCAACAATCGGATGAAAGTTGCTCAATTCTTGTTTTGCTTCTGGGGTAATCAGCGGTTTGAGTACCCAACGGTTTGATTTCGGCACAGTCACGCGCCGATTATCTCATATCCAGCCTTGGTTCTTGGCGAAGTTTGTAATACCAGGGATTTCAGCAATATCACCGTTATAGGCTTTGAATCCAAGATAAACGCTATAGAGCCACACTGGCAACGCAAGACAAGACAGTAGCGCTGACGCAGTTAGCGCTGCAATCACAACACCTAAAATAAGCGCCTGAATGGAATTTGCCTTAATGAATGGTCTATTCTTCTTATCTTCCATGAAGAACAAAATGATCGAAACCAGTGGTGGGAAAACAAACGCGAGCAATGACCAAAGCTTGTCGTCATCTGTTGCAGTCATTGCCGCGTGATCATACACAACGTCATTTGTTGCATTTGACGTTACAGCATCATCAATCTCTTCTACAACACCATCGATAACATCCTCTATCTTTTCACTTGGGGTGTTAGCATCAGCGTTCATTTCTTCGGTCACGATAATCTCCTTTTTTGTAGGGGTATTACAATCTCGTATTCAGTACAAGCGTGCAGTAATTGCAAACTTGAGGACATTTCAGGTCGTTGTCAGCATATACGCAGGTTTTTGCACAAAGTTGCAACAGGGTGTAAGTTGTCTTACTCAATTGCTATAACGCAAATGCGTGAGTTAAGTTGCGTGCATTAGTAAAATATTACCAATGACAAACATTGTATTTTTAGGATCACCCGTTTTTGCTGTACCCAGTTTGCAAGCACTAGCGGCTAACTTCAACGTAGTCGGCGTTGTCACTCAACCTGACCGCCCTGCTGGCCGTGGCAAGAAGCTGAAACCATCTCCAGTAAAGGCTGCCGCACTGGAATTAGATATTCCAGTGATTACACCGCTCAATCTGCGCAAGGAGCCAGACTCTATAGCGCAAATCAAAGCATGGCAGCCAGATATTTTAGTTGTAGTGGCATTCGGGCAAATTTTGAGCAAAGAAGTGTTGTACATGGCACCGCATGACACCATCAACATTCACTTTTCATTGTTACCCAAACACCGTGGTGCTGCGCCTATTGCTGGCGCAATTTTGGCGGGTGACGCAGAAGTTGGCGTCACCATTATGGAAGTTGTTTATAAGCTTGACGCCGGCGCCATTATTAGTCAGCGCAGCATGCCATTGGAAGCCCACCACACAACGCGCAATTTGACTGATGTGATGTCTAACTTAGGCGCTGACTTGCTGGTGGATACCATTCCAGATTACACAGCAGGCAAGCTCACCCCAACGCAACAAGACGAAAGTCAGATGAGCTACATCGGCAAGATTGACAAGTCTGATGGGCATATCAACTGGAATGAAGACGCCATTACGATTGATCGCAAAATTCGCGCGTTTGACCCATGGCCAGGTACATTCAGTTTCTGGAATGATCAGCGACTAAAAATCATCAGCGGCACGCCTACCGACGTCACTGCTCCAATTGGTCAAGTGATCCAACATGAAGACACCATTCTTGTAGGGACAAGTACTGGCAGCCTAAAGCTGGTTACAGTGCAGCCACAGGGGAAAAAGGCAATGTCTGCTGCAGACTTCCTGCGTGGAAACCCAGAGTTTGTGGGCAGCACGCTCGCTTAGTCCCAATTTACGGTTGTTTTACAAGTCAAATCGGCAACAATTGCAGAGAGAGCAAAACTTGTTGCCAATTTCATAAAATTAGTAACCCCAGAGCTTAATTTGGGTTCTAAGGGGTGCTTACAATACACAGCTTGCTTACAGGAGGCAAACTTATGAATACGAAGGCATTAATTGCTGAATTCCTCGGAACAATGGCATTGATCATTGCCGGGACCGCCGTTATCGTAAATGGTAATGGGAACTTGGTTAGCGTTGCTTTAGCGCACGGTCTTACCGTTGTTGCATTTGCATATGCGTTTGGTCACTTGAGTGGCACACACATCAACCCAGCTGTCACGTTGGGTGCACTCATGTCAGGCGCAATTGACACTACCAACGCTGTTGGATACTGGGTCGCTCAATTGTTGGGTGGTGTAGTCGGTGCTGCAGTTTTGGCATTCTTGATTGGCGACATTAGCGCAGGTAACACCGTTGGTTCAATCAGTGGTGACGTAATGCGCGCAACCGTTGCCGAATTGGTCATGACCTTCTTCTTCTTCACGGTCATCTACCAAACTGCTATTCAAGGGAAGGCCGGCAACATGGCTGGCTTGGCAATTGGTCTAACCTTAGCAATGACCATTTTGTGGGGTGGCCCTTACACTGGCGCTTCCTTGAATCCAGCCCGCACCCTTGGTCCAGCTTTGGTCTCAGGCCAAATGGGCGGCATTGTTCCTGGCCTTGTCGGTCCAATGATTGGTGCGGCACTGGCAGCAGTCGTCAATCAATCACTATTGAAAGACTAAAACGAGACTCGTCTACTCTCGTTTTCTAAACAGATAAAAAGAGGCTGTCGGTTGACAGCCTCTTTTTTGTTGCCTGTACCTTGTCTGCGTCTTATACTTGGGAGAGTTGTAAATTACAAACAATAGGTAACTACCGCAGAAAGGGTTCAAGTACCCCAAAGTTCAACTTTTTAGAGTAGCGCTTATTTGAAGTTCCGCTCTGAAAAGTTGAACTTTTATGCATTGCAAAATAGATACAACACTAATTGGAAAGGATTGATATATGAGTCGCTACGTCATGGCCTTAGATCAAGGCACCACGTCTTCACGCGCCATTGTTTTTGACAAGCAAGGGCAAATTGTTTCGGTTGCACAGCAAGAATTCACGCAATACTATCCGCAGCCAGGTTGGGTAGAGCATGATCCGGAAGAAATTTGGAAGACGCAGCTCACTGTCGCACAACAAGCACTCGAAAAAGCTGGTGCAACCGCAGCCGATATCGCAGCAATTGGGATTACCAATCAGCGCGAAACGACTGTCATTTGGGACCGCAAAACTGGCGAACCAGTTTTCAACGCCATTGTATGGCAATGTCGCCGCACGGCTAGCTTTTGTGACGAACTCAAGGCAGAAGGCTTTGACAGCGAAATCTCCAGCCGCACCGGTCTAGTGACCGATGCTTACTTCTCAGGAACCAAGGTCCGCTGGCTGCTAGAAAATGATGCAGACGTACGCGCACGCGCTGAGCGTGGTGAATTAGCATTCGGCACCATGGATTCATTCCTGATTTGGCGTCTTACAGGCGGGGCACTGCACATTACCGATGTGTCGAATGCTTCCCGCACCCTGCTCTACAACATTCACGAAAACAAGTGGGATGACACCATCCTAAGTCGCTTCAACATTCCAGCGAGCTTGCTACCAGAAGTCCGTCCGTCATCACAACTTTATGGAGAAACGCTGCCTGAATTCTTTGGTGGCGCAATCAAACTAGCCGGGATGGCTGGGGATCAGCAAGCGGCAACGTTCGGCCAAACCTGTTTCAATCCAGGACAAGCCAAGAACACTTACGGCACCGGCTGCTTCATGCTGATGAACACTGGCACCACTGCCCAAAAGTCAGACAGCGGCCTACTGACCACGATTGGCTGGCAAATTGAAGGCCAAGAAACGGTTTACTGTTTAGAAGGCAGTGTCTTCGTAGCTGGCGCCGCCGTGCAATGGTTGCGTGACGGGCTGGGGATCATCAACTCTAGTTCAGACGTTGAAGCATTAGCACAACAAGTTGAAGACAACGGTGACGTTTACCTAGTGCCAGCATTTGCTGGGTTGGGCACCCCCTATTGGGATCAATCTGCTCGTGGCACCATTGTTGGGATGACCCGCGGTAGTAGCGCTGCACACATCGCCCGCGCCACCCTGGAAAGCATTGCATACCAGTCCCGCGACGTCGTAGACGCAATGGTCGCCGACTCAGGCATTGAACTCTCTGCCTTGCGCGTTGATGGTGGTGCCACTGCCAACAATCTGATGATGCAATTCCAAGCTGACATTCTTGGTGTTCCGGTTCAGCGTCCAAAAATGGTTGAAACAACCGCACTTGGATCCGCCTACCTGGCTGGCTTAGCGAGCGGCTATTGGTCTTCTCCAGACGACATCGTGTCGCAATGGCAATTAGACCGCGAATTTGAACCACAAATGTCAGCCGACCAACGCCAAGCGCTCTATGCCAAATGGCAGAAAGCCGTTGAAAAAGCGAAGGCTTGGGCGGAGTAAATAAATATCAAGTGACTGGCACCTGTATCGAATTACACATCGATCTTATATAGACAGGTGCCAGTCACTTCTTGAATTTTTATTTTTATGCGAAAGCAATTCACAGAAATCCTTGTCATTGGTGGTGGCGCAACCGGTCTTAGTGCCGCTCGCGACGCCGTCTTACGCGGATTCAAAACGCTGCTGATTGAAAAAGGGGATCTCGCCCACGGGACAAGTGGCCGCTATCACGGTCTTTTGCACTCTGGTGGCCGCTACGTCATTAGCGACCCGCATTCGGCACGCGACTGTATTGCTGAAAATCGCATCTTACGCAAGCTTATCCCGTCAGCCATTGAAGACACCGATGGCTGGTTTGTCACTACGCCAGAAGACGACCCGGACTATGCCGATCAGTTTCTGGCGGCGTGCGCCAAAAGCGGTGTTCCCGCAGAAGACGTTGCGGTTGATGTTCTCCTCAATAAAGAGCGGTTACTCAATCCGCGTATTTCACGTGCCATCCGCGTTCCAGATGCGGCCTGTGACTCGTTCGATGCGACGCATATTCTGGCAAATGATCTGCAAGCCCGTGGTGGGAAGCTGCTGCTACGCCATGAAGTCATCGGCTTCGAAACGCGGCGGCAGAAGGTATGCGCGGCCAAAGTCCGCAATTTACTAACAGACGAAGAAGTACTGATTGAATGCAGCATGGTCTTGAACTGCACAGGCGCTTGGGCTGGACACATTGCCTCACTAGTTGGCAGTGAAGTCAAAGTCACGCCCGGCAAAGGCACCATGATCGCGATGAATTCGCGGCTTGTGAATACTGTCATCAATCGCTGCAAACCGCCCCATGACGGTGATATTCTGGTGCCCGTTGGCACAGTTTCGGTCATTGGCACGACCGATATTCCTGTCCCAAGCGCAGATAAATATCCAATTGAAGACTGGGAAATTGAGTTTTTGCTCAATGAAGGCGAAGTGCTAATTCCTGGGTTCAAAAAATACCGCGCTTTACGGGCTTGGGCTGGCGTTCGCCCGTTGTACGACCCATCCGCTGGGTCAGACACCGAATCGCGCGACTTGACCCGCAGCCATGCTGTGTTAGATCACGAAAAGCGCGATGGCGTTGGTGGCCTACTAACAATGGTTGGGGGTAAATTCACCACCATGCGGCTTATGGCCGAAGATTTAGTAGATGCCGCATGCAAGCAACTGCGCACCAAACGCGCTTGCACAACAGCCGAAACACCAGCGGAACAACCTGGCAGCAAGCATTACTATCTCTCACAACGATTGGCCGGATGGGAAAACGCCTCCAAAGCCAACGACACGGTTGATCCAATTATTTGTGAGTGTGAGCTTGTGTCTGAAAGTCGCGTGCGCGCAAAGATTGAAACGTCTAAGTCAAAGGTATTGAACGACTTACGCCGCGACACGCGCTTAGGAATGGGTCCCTGCCAAGGCGGCTTCTGCGCCTACCGTGCTAACGGCATTGCCTGTGAAATGCTGGCCCAAGACCCAACTGATGCACAGCAAACGCTGGCACAGTTCCTTCAAGAACGTTGGAAAGGGCAGCGCAACTTGCTGTGGGACCATAACCTGCGCCAACTCGAACTCGACCAAAATATCTATCGCAATTTACTGGGTCTAGACCGCTCTGTAGATCTCGACGCGATTGAAATTTACCCAACTGAAAAAACGGCATAATGGCGAACGGCAAATTAGTAATCGTCGGCGCTGGATTGTCAGGCCTATTTGCGGGTATTCTCGCCGCCCGAGCAGACTTTGACGTCACCGTTGTGGCACGTGGTCAAGGCAACCTTGTCTTGGGGACTGGCACGATTGATGTGCACAGCTATCATGACCGTGCCCGCCTAGAATTACCGGCATTTGGGGCTTTAGACCAAGACCATCCCTATCACCAGCTGTCAGATTATGCGCTAAATGACTCAATTGAGTTGTTACGCGAAATTTGCCGCCGCCGTGGCAATCCGTTGGTAGGAGACTTGAC
>JAHDBS010000010.1:25967-30633 GCA_020630225.1 Anaerolineales bacterium
GCGCTGGATAACTTTCATAAACGCGAACAGATCACCAATGCTTGGCGAAAAGCCGTTTTAGACTATCGAAAATCGACACGGCAGACAGTGACCCGCATTGGCTTGCCTGCGGTGCTAGGGTTGGAAAATCCGCGCGTGGTATTGGCCGATGTTGAAGATGCACTTGAATGTCACGTCTTCGAAATCCCAACCTTACCGCCAAGCGTACCCGGACTAAGGCTGTATAACTTACTGCGTGCGGAGCTACTCACGCTAGGTGGACAACTCATCCTCGGCCCAACGGTCAAAGGTGAGATCAGCAAATACCAGCGCGGCAGCGTCACCATGCACACCGCAAACAAAACTACTAAAGGGCTTAGTGCAGATGCGATTTTGCTCGCGACTGGTGGTTTCAGTCACCATGGCCTGATTGCCAACGTCAATGGTAGCGTCAGCGAAAGCGTTTTTGATTTGCCTGTGCACTATAACGCCGACCGTGAGACGTGGACTGCTGCCCATTACCTCGATTCTCATCCGTATACAAAATTTGGGCTTCGCACAAATAAACAATTGCAGCCAGTAGACGCCAAAGGCAAATTGGTTGCTGACAACATTTGGGCTTGCGGCAGTTTACTTGCTGGAGCCGACCGCGTTAGTGAAGGTAGCCGCGAAGGGATTAGCCTCGCGACCGCGTTTGCAGCCGTTGAAAACATTATTCACACGCTTTCATGAGCTACATTGAAATCGACTCGCTCGAAACAACGCTAAGTTCGGACCAGTGCATCAAATGCAATATTTGCACGGCTAGCTGTCCGGTCGCCGCTGTTACCGACAAATTCCCCGGCCCCAAAGCCGTTGGGCCGCAGCTCCAACGCTTACGCCAACCCGGCGCACTCTCGCAAGATCAATCGGTTGATTATTGTAATAACTGCGGGGTTTGCTCGCTGGTGTGTCCACACGGCGTCCAAATTGCGGAGATGAATGCAATTGCTCGCTCGGTTCAAATGGATCGTGATGGTGTGCCGCTGCGTAATCGGATGCTGGGTCGGCCAGAGCCACTTGGCAAGCTAGGGTCAATGTTTGCGCCCTTTTCTAATATTCCGCTTGCCATTCCTCCATTGCGCTGGATTGCTGAAAAAACGGTTGGTATTCACCGCAATGCGCCCTTCCCGTCTTTTACACGCCGCCGCTTCCGCACGTGGTTTAAGCGGCATCAGTCTGACAATATTATTGGACGGCGCAAAGTGGTGTATTTCCACGGCTGTTCTACCAATTATTATGAACCGCGCGTTGGCGAGGCAGTTGTCAAAGTGCTGGAGCACTTTGGCTGCAAAGTTTCAATTGCAGAACAAAACTGCTGTGGCCTGCCAATGCAGTCCAATGGTGAGTTTGATGCAGCCCGTGAAAATGCCAAAAGCAACATCGAGAAGCTAGCGCCTTACGTCCGCGAAAATTACATCATTGTGGGCAGCAGCACCAGTTGTACCTTAGCACTCAAGCATGACTATCCCAACATTTTGGGACTTCAAGGGCGTGACGTCGATTTAGTCGCCAAAAACACCTATGACATTTTCGAGTTCTTAGCAGAGCTCTTAGAAGAAAGTGATATTGATCCGCGTTTTCGACAAGTCAACGAAGCCGTGTTCTACCATCCACCTTGCCAACAGCGCAGCCACTTTATGGGGCAACCTGCCATTCGAGTCTTGCGCCAAATTCCGGGGCTTACGTTTGAAGTTTCCACAGCTGACTGCTGTGGCGTGGCTGGCACCTATGGCTTGAAGGCCGAAAAATATCAGATTTCACGCGACATTGCCGAGACCTTATTTGCGCAAATAGATCGGAACGATCCAGAGCGCGTGCTGTGCGACTCGGAAACCTGCCGCTGGTGGATCCAAGGCCATACGGATGTCAACAGCGTGCATCCCATTGAGTTAGTCGCTGAAGCACTTCCCCGCTAGATGAAGAGACCGCAGACAAGAATCCGTTTCTTATCCGCCGCGTCTTCTCTCGTCCGCGGCAAAAAACAACAGATCTTATGACCGATCTAGACATTCCTTTTACTTACCTCATCTACGGCACTGGCGCGATTGGCACGCTCGTTGGTGGTCGGCTGGGTGCGTCGGGCTGTCGCGCAACGTTTTTAGTGCGCCCCCGCCATTACGATGCGATCATGCAAAATGGCGTCCATGTGGATGGCATGTATCCCAAAACGCGTATTCCACAGCCAGACTTAGTCACCAGCACCGTTGACGCGTTTGATGACCGGAAGATTGATGTGGTTGTTTTGGCGGTTAAATCCTTCAATACGCAAGAGGCCATTGCTGACATTCAGCATGCGCTAGACGTGACTGGCCATAAGCAACCTGCCATTCTGTGCCTCCAAAATGGTGTTGATAATGAAATTGCGCTCAAAGCTGCCTTTGGGGCACAAAATGTCATTAGCGGCACCGTCGGCACTGCGGTCTCACTAACTAAACCCGGTCACGCTAAGGTCGACAAAGCACGCGGGATTGGCATTGCAAAAGGCGCAAAGCAAGCTAGCCGCGTGTCAGACTTGCTCACTATCTCTGGCTTCAATATCAAGCTCTATGAAAGCGCGGCAGCCATGAAATGGTCTAAACTGCTTACCAATTTGCTGGGTAACGCCACGTGCGCAATTACAGACCTGCCCGCCGCAGAAGTCTTTGCGCATAAAGGCTTGTACAACGTCGAAATTCGGGCGATCAAAGAAACACTAGCCGTGATGCGACGCTTAGGGGTTTCAGTGGTGAATGTACCTGGGACGCCTGTCAAAGCACTTACAAGAGCCATCAACTGGCTGCCAGGTAGCGCTTTTCAAAGTTACCTTGGTAAGTCTGTCGCCAAAGGCCGGGGTGGCAAACTCCCCTCTTTTCACATGGACTTAACCAACGGCAAGCCTCAGACTGAGGTTGGCTGGCTAAATGGCGCGGTGGAAAAACACGGGCAAGATATTGGCGTCCGAACGCCGGTTAATGCGGGGCTAAATCGCATTTTGCAAGGCATTGTTGATGGCAACATTGCTTGGGATGCCTACCGTCACCAGCCTGACAAACTCGCACGCGAGCTGTTGGGGAAGTAACTGAAATCCGTTATAATAGTTGCACTTCTCGGGGCGTGGCGTAGCTAGGTAGCGCACTGCACTGGGGGTGCAGGGGTCGCCGGTTCAAATCCGGCCGCCCCGACCAGAAGTTTTCGTAACCGCGGCTAACCCCCACCGCGGTTTTTTGTTTGTAAACTGAATCCACGAATAGCACGACTGTTCACTACAACTTTCATTCGTGCAAATTCGTGTAATTAGTGGATTCCCTTCCTATGAGTTCGATTATTCGGCCAGTCAAAGGCACCCGTGATTTTTATCCTGAGCTAATGCGCAAGCGCACCTGGTTATATGACCATATGCGGCGAGCAGCAGAAGCATATGGCTATCAGGAATGGGAAGCGCCTATCATCGAAACCCTAGAGCTGTACGCAGCAAAGAGCGGTGAAGAACTGGTCAAAGAACAATCCTTTGTGTTTGAAGACCGTGGTGGCAACGAAGTTACCTTGCGTCCGGAGTTAACCCCGTCTTTAGCACGTCTAATTGCACAGAAATCACGTCAACTCCCGCGCCCAATCCGCTGGTGGTCGTTTGGTCCTTTCTGGCGCTATGAACGTCCACAAAAGGGACGCCTGCGCGAATTCTTTCAATGGAATGTGGACTGCCTAGGCACCGACTCGCTCGTCGCTGATGCTGAAATTGCAGGCATTGCGGTGCAAATGCTCAAAAACATCGGATTCAAGAGTGATCAGTTGGTGGTGTATGTCAACTCACGCCAGTTGATGGATCGCAAAATTGCTGAGTTAGGCGTGACCGATGCAGACGGCAAAGGCAAAGTCCTGCGCATGATTGACCGCATCGATAAAATGTCGCGCGATAAGTGGCACATTTATGGCGGTGAGCAAGGCCTAACTAGCGCGCAGATCAATGGCTTAGAAGACATTCTGGCAAACAAAGAGCTTTGGAAAGAAGCGCCTGAACTGGTTGAATTCTTTGGTATTTTGGAAACGCTGGGCATCCGTGACTGGTTTGAATACAACGCCAACATTGTGCGCGGTCTCAACTATTACACCGGCGTTGTCATGGAAGGCCGTGACCGCGCCGGGGATCACCGCGCATTGTTTGGCGGTGGCCGTTACGACAACCTCGTTGCCGATGTCGGTGGCGATGAAGTCACTGGCGTTGGCTTTGCGATGGGCGATGTGGTTATTGGGCTGATTGCAGAAGAATATGGTCTTTTGCCAGAAACGCAGGCGTCTTCCGCACAAGTCTTAGTAACCGTGTTTGATGCAGATCACAGAGATGCATCGTTAGCATTAGCAACCGAATTACGCGCTGGAGGATTAACTGTCGAAATTTACCCAGACGCGATAAAATTAGGGAAGCAATTCAAATATGGCGACCGCGTTGGCATTCCAATCGGCGTCGTATTAGGACCAGATGACCTTGCAGATGGTAAAGTAGCGGTAAAACGCTTTGCTGACCGAACGCAGGTGAGTGCAAATCGAGCCGATGTTGTAGAAACAATCAAAAATCTGCTTGAAACTGCATCTAAGTCCTGATAAAATTTGTGTTCCGCAGGCCGGGTACCGCCCCCACCCGGTTCCCCCCGCCCGGTTTGCGGAGAAG
>JAHDBS010000340.1 GCA_020630225.1 Anaerolineales bacterium
TGAGACTGCCAACCGATCATGCCTTGGACAATTTGTCCTGCGCTAAATTTCGGATGCTTCGATTCGACAACCTCACCAATTGCAATACTCCGAAAAGCATCGCCGATGGTCATCGCTGGCAAATACGTATCATGTGCCGCCCAGCCGCGCTGCGTTGGATCGAGTGAGATCAATTTGTTCGCAATTAAGAGCTGTCCGTCTTCAAGGGCTGGCAGGTCTTCTTCAAGCCACTGAAAGTCCTCAGGCTTAAAGTTCCCAACCGGGCGAGACGCCAAGGTCCATTTCTTATTCGTGATTGTCACTTTGGGTTCCTCATTTGCCACGCCTTGTGTGGAGGTAGCGCAGCCTGTTGTGTTAGAGAAAGCCTACACCCAATGTTAGAAAACGGCAAACTGACCAACATCTACTACTAAACACAGCCTTCAAAAGAAAGTTCACTGCTTATAATTGAGCAATATTCGGCCAAGCAAACAAGAAAAGCGCCGAACTATTCTTTTCCCCTTTGTTTGGATTGCCCTTTCCCTCCAGATTCGGTACAATCTGCGCGGCGTTGTACCCTTCGCCAAATTTCGATGTAAATTGAGGCTCAAATGAGCCGCCAGACAAGGGCTTGAAAATGAAAGTACTTTTACTCCGTGATGTCTACAAACTCGGCTTGGCCGGGGAAGTTAAGAAAGTTGCTAACGGTTACGGCCGCAACTTCCTGTTTCCACGCAAACTCGCCGTCCCTGCAACCGCAGGTGCACTAAAGCAAGCAGATGCAATCCGCGAAGCTGCTGCAAAAGTCCGTGAACAAGAAAACCTAGAAAAGGCCAGCCTGAGCGAAAAGCTTGGTGGTTTGGTACTTTCCTTCCCAGCAAATGCTAGTGAAAAGGGTCGCTTGTTCGGGTCTGTTACCCACCAAATGATCGCAAATCAAATTGCAGAAAAGACTGGTGAAACTGTGGATCGCCGCAGCATCATTGGGTCTGCAATTCGCGACTTAGGTGTTCACCTCATGAGCGTTCGCCTAACAGCAGACTTGCTTCCAGAAGTTACTGTTGTGGTTCACCGTGATGATGAAGACCCAGAAGCATATCTTGCTGCTGAAGAAGAAGCTGAAGAAGTCGTCGCAGAAGTTGCTGACGCTGTTGAAGAAGCAGTCGAAGACGCAGCTGATGCAGAGGAAGCGTAACAGCAAACTTGTTTCAACCACTTGGTGAGCAACTGCGCCGCAAGCGCGAATCGCTCAACATTTCTATCCAAGATGCTTCAACGGACACGCGCATCAAGCGCAAGTACCTTGAGGCGATAGAAGCTGGCAACTTTGAAGCCCTGCCCACGATTATTCAGGTGCGGGGCTTTTTGCGTAATTACGCCCTCTACCTAAAAGAAGATTCAGACGCTATTCTGGATCAATTAGACGCCGCTTATGAAGCCCAAGCCGCATCTGGTGGCATTGGACGCTTTTTCAAGCGTCAACCTGATGGACAACCTGCTCAATCTCCTGAGCCTGCACCATCACAACCTCCACAACAGCAAAATTACTATCAACCTGAAGTTGTTGAAGACACTCCCGCTGGCCCATTACAAGGGTTACGCGGCATGTTTCAACGCGGCAATGGGGAAGACAACCAAGATGCTGCTCAAGTGGCGAAAAATAGGCTTGGTCGAATTACAAAGCGCCTAACACGAGCGCCTGAAGACGACTACATTGCCCCTTATCGGGATGAAGGCAACTTTGCTGACGATCCTGATGCGCCCTTTCAAGAGATTGACGCATTCAATCGCCAACTCGAAGCGGGCATGTTCGATGAAAGCCAACCTGATGAAGTGGCAGTGCCAGAAGTGGATGAAGATCCATTGGCGAACGTTTATGCGCCATTTTCGCCATTTGACCCGACAGCTCCAGATCCAATTGCGGATAACACGCAAACTGATGATGCATCACAATCGGCTGGAACAGGTCCATTTCTAAAACGCTGGCATAAGCGTGGCGAGCAACCGCTTGAACCCATGCGGAAGCCGCCACAGCGACCTAAGCGTCAGCCAACGCTCACACAAGAAGAGCAGCCCAACAGCGGCGGCTTCTGGAAACGTCCACCGGCCCAAACTAAAGAGCTACCGGAGCCACCCGCTCCAGAGACTGCTCCGGTTTATACGCCACCTCAAGAAAACAAGATCCCGCTGCGCTACCGCATTCGCCGTTTCATTACGATCGATATGTTAGTGACAGGCGTATTCCTAATCGGCACAGTTGGGCTAATCCTTTGGTTTGGACTAAACCGCATTCCTGAACTTGCGCCTGAGTTGAACGCGACTCCGCAGCGCGTCTCTGCCGAGAAGACACCCACCATTGTGCCAACTGAGACGCCGCAAGGCCCACAAACTAGCGCAAGTGGTGAGTATTTATCGGTTGCGCTGAATATTGATGTCACTCAGATGACCTATCTACGATTATCTGTAGATGGCAATGTGGAGTTTGATGGTCAAGCCGTTGCAGGACAATCATTCAACTTTCTGAACGTAGACAGCGTTGCCCTAACCGCAAGTAATGCTCGTGGCTTGAATATTGTGCACAATGAGGCTGAATATCTGCCATTAGGTGGCTTCGGCGAAATTGTAGATGTGCTTTTTGAACCTAATGCCCGCGTCTATGGCACGCCAGCCGCGCTAGATGTCTTCCCAACGCCAACGCCTGACCCAGACGCAGAAGCGGCGCCAGCAAGTGAAGCCGATGCACCTGCAGACCCAGCAGCTGACGCAACTCCTGATCCGGAAACAACACCTGATCCAGAAGCCCAAGAGGGCTAAACCTGCGGTTCGACAAGCTCTTCCATAAGCTCAACCATTTTCCGTTTTTGCCGCTGGGCTGCAGTTGCACGCTGTGTATACACATAAGCGCTCCCAAGCCCAACGCTTGGCAATATCACGCCCCAAATCAGCCAGTTTGCGACTGTAAATTGCGGCACATCTGCTGCTAAATTGATGTTGAGTAAGATCACTGCCACTGCTAGCCAGACGGTTAAGAAATTCGGCAGTGCATCGCCTGAGTGCATCCACTTCAACCCTGCTGAGCGACGCGTTGTCAGCGGCCACCATAAATTAGAGCCCATGTGTCCTAGTTGATCTTGAAGCACATGAGTAATCCAGCCTAAGCCAATAGCAAGCCCCGTTTGCCAACCTAACCCGAGCGCAAGTAAGCCACCTAACACAATGCCTAATGTCAACGAATGTGTCCAGCGTCGGTGCCACGGCAAGAAGTCGATTTCTATTCGCTTCTCTTTGGTTTTCGGGTCACGCTGAACACTGAACTCAATAGTGGGTCCTTCGAAAATATCCACTTTCAAATCGCCATCGTAACCGTAATAAACAGGCATTGACAAGGAACGTATGGCCGTTACCGATTGTGTCGCACAAACAAACTGCTGGCCGGTGTCCACAATTGGCCCCCGCTTCACGGTAAGTTGATGATCGTAAGGATCGAACCGCAGACTGTAACGCTGCCAACGGTCACTTGCTAGCTGCATGGTATGGAGTTGGACACGCTGCGGCTGTCCAGACGCCCACACTGTCTCAAGAATTTGCGCCATTTGCATTGCAATCGCATCTGCATCAAAGGCATCTTCCGTAGGCCGAATATCATGATGTGTACGTTCTAGGTAACGGGTCCATTTGAAGTCTAGCCAGTCAGGTAGCAGCCCAAAAGCACCGGCTAACACAAGGATAAGTCCTCGTTCTGAAGAAGCGTGCTCAATAACACCAGGGACGCAAGATGCTGCGGCCACAGCAGAAATAAAATGTGTAAGTCCTTTCATAAGCTTTTATTGGGAGACGCACATCTCAGAACAACTGTAAAAGCCAGTTATCCCAACCAAGCATGTTGATTAGAACTGGAATGAGAATGACGCCTAAGCAATGCATGCGGCGGGTTTTCCAGAGCAGAGGCAAGCTGCCAATGCAGGTACACACTGCCATTACAGTTAGTCCGGCCCAACGAGTGCTAATGAAAACAACACCTAGCAAAACCACCAAGGTTAAGCCGTTCAATATTCGCTGTGGCAGTCTGGGCGCAAGCAATGCTGTCAGCCATGCGGCGCGCTCAAACAAGAGAAAAGTGAAAGCTGCTGAAATGGCAATCGCGCCAATAGCAAACCAATAGGATTGCCAAGTTCCGGGCCGATCTAGTGTGGCGAGCATGGCTGCTAAGCCGCCCCGTGTTAGGCCAACGCCTGGCAAAAAGAACATTGCAATTGCGCCAACGTAATAGAGGAACCGGGATGTCCCTTGTGAAATTACAAAGACTCGGGCATCGCGTTGGGCCGTGGCGTGTCCGGCTAAAAAGCCGCCAATCCCAGCAGTTACAAGTGGAAAGAAGGCTGCAAACAACCCACCTAGTGCACCCGCAAACACGCCTTGCGCTGCTAACTGTGGCGTCACATCTAACTGGCGTCTGACAGCTTGTTTAGGTGCAACCCCGCCAATCACAAATGCTTGAATAACGGCGGGGACGGCAAAGAAACCAACAAAGGCTGGCAGCAAATTTTGATACGCAACTGTTAGATCAATAGGGCTGCGATACATCAAAATGATGCCAACGATGCCAGACAGACTAAACGTCAGCGCACCGGCCAACAACTGCCCCCATGCTTTCCGCATACGATCCCAGTTAGAGCCAGCGCCATTGCTAAATGGCCATTCGGACATCAGCATATACACCACAATCAGCGCAATGATCCAATGCAAGTGTGGCGCGACAAGCACATGCAGTCGCCGGACAATGACAGGCAAGATGGGCGCTAGCAACAGTAATACCAGCACCCCACCGAGCACGCCAATTGCGGTCAGCATCGCTGCTGTATAGCCTTCCCCTCGCCGGATCATTTGCTGTGCTGGCAAAACAGAAAACGCTAAGCTTTCATCAGGCACAGCTAAAAATAACCCTGGCAATGTACTAAAAAACACATACCCCACCACCATCCCTAGCAAGACAAAATGCAGTTGCTGTGGTTCAGCGAAGGTTACTCCTGATGCTTGTGCAGCAATCACAAATCCGGCCACGTTATACACATGTAACGCCGGAATAAGTGCCAGTGCACTGCCAACGACAGTCCCAAGCAAAGTCAGACCTAAGATGAGAAAAGCTTGATCCATCATGGCGCAGCTATTGATATAAAGTGAGGCAGTGGTGGCACTAGTTGCAAGTTAGCATTGAACTCGCCAACATGACCTGTCACTTGAAGTTGTGCCCCAACGATCAGCAACTCTTCAGCAATATAAGG
>JAHDBS010000341.1 GCA_020630225.1 Anaerolineales bacterium
CTTAGCAAACTCACAACCACACAATAATAAATGTGCCATCACTTATCGATTACGATAGCGATTACGACAACGAATACGAGTAAACTCGCAGCTTTTTAAAAGTGTAAGGTATGTAGTTTAAGATCCTCAGTTGCGTCAATACGTCGGCTGCCTCAGCGGAACTTCGCCAAATTCGTGATTTTTGCGATTTATTATTCAGACTGATTAGCAACACAGCGCGTCTCGATTGAAGAAGCAACGGGTGATACCAACGCCTATATCGCAATAATGAGCCAAATTATGCGATTGGTTATATAGGCTGTCAGTATCACCCTGAACAATGGGAGTGATAGAGAGGGTGGAACGTTCGTTCCGTAGAGGGTTGTCCGTATTGGACGAAAGAAGAAACTAGTCGTTAGAGCGCGACTAGGGTCAGAGATAGTCGTCGATCCCTATCTCTGGCGCTAGGCGTCCTCTATTTGCGGATATACCAACGTTTGCTCTTTAAGTCTTGTTGCAAGACATAGCGTCCGGCTGTCGTGCGGATGCGAAAGCAGTACAAACTGGTTTTGTCGCGGTCTTGTTTGATGGTCCAACACCGTTCAACTGCATCGACATGATGCAGTTTGCCGCGCCAAGTGAAAGAACTTGGAAAATGACCAAACCGCTTGGATTTGACCGTTACCTTATCAAGCCGAGGCTTGCGCGGTAGCGGTTTGGTACGGGTGAGTGAGCGTGAAACGAACATATTAATGATTGACTGGTTCTGGGCTTTCGTTCAGGCCAGAGATTTGAGTGTCACCAATAATCGTGAATTGACGATCAACCGTCACTTGTGACATAGGCGATTGACGTTGTTGCGGACGCGCGTAAGGCGACTGCGTATATGTTGGGGCTGGCTGGCGTCCAGCGTAATTTGCTGGTGGTTCTACCACCATTGACTGCGGGCGAGCCTGCGGCTGTGGATTGACCACAACAATGCGGTCTTCTACAGGTTTGGCTGCAGCGTGTGTCACAGGTTGCATGTTAGGCATGCTCATTGAGCGCGTCGCTACCCAGACAATAATTAGGCTGGTAGGAATGCTGGCACTAACGCCAGCAATGACACCGAGTAGGACGGCCATTGCTTCACTGGAAAGTCGTTCACCAATGAAGTAAGCAAGCGACACCATGAAGACAGTCATCAGAAATAACGCGCTAAGGCGGAGAACAGTTGGTTTCATAAAGTGCACCTTCTAATTAGGACTTGCTAAGTGGGATGTTGTGATAAATGGCGTTGTTGAGATGGTGCCAGTCTTCCATTGGTGCGTGTGCAGCCTGAAAGCGCGTGATGTTGCCCGCAGATACGGCAATAAAGTCACCGCGTCCCAATAGCTTTTCCGCATTAGAGGCGGCAATGCCTGCGGCAACGCGTGCATCATTAGCGCTGCTAACGCGTCCAATAAGTCGTACTGGAAAGTTTGCTTTGAGCATGGACCCAAACAGCTTGCTAGCTGGGTTTTGGGCACCCATTAGTAAATGAATGCCAGCTTCGCGACCGCGTTGCGCAATCCGTGTTAGTAAGGCTTCGCATTTACTTCCGCCTGTCATCAGCAGGTCGGTGCCTTCATCAATAGCCACCACAATGTGCGGCGTAGAGATGTTTTCACGATCACGACGTTCCATTTCAGAGACAACGCGCTCTAAAACGGTAATTGCATGTTCGCTGTCTGTAATTAGTGGCGCCATGAGATGTGGCAGGTCACTAAAAATGCCAAACCCGCGGCGTTTGGGGTCAATCAGGACTAGTTGCATTTGCGACTGTCGATTAGTGACACACAAACTCCAAAGGATGGTGCGCATTACTTCAGTTTTGCCAGAGCCAGTCATGCCTGCGACGAGGACGTGGGCAACGTCTGGTGATGGTAAGTGTAAAAGTAATGGGCGACCGTCTTCGGCAATGCCTAACACTGCGGTCAGTGGCGGCACATAGCGCATGTCTCGCATCATTTGCGCGAGTAGTACAGGTTCGGCGTCGAAGCGCGGGACTTCAACATTGAGCATGCCG
Organism: Anaerolineales bacterium; assembly: GCA_020630225.1. Lineage (GTDB taxonomy): Bacteria > Chloroflexota > Anaerolineae > Anaerolineales > UBA6668 > JAHDIM01. Next base: position 2,027 of record JAHDBS010000341.1, read on the forward strand.
CCATCACGGGTGATGCGAACATCTTTAGTGCTTAGCGCTAGCGCGAACTCTTCGCTAAGGTTGCGTACCACAGACAAGCGGGCGTTATGGGGGGCGGTAATGTTGTAACGCACCCAGCGCTTGGAGACTTGACCACCAGTGACATGCGAATTCACACGATGATTCGCCAGCACTGCATCAATCTGATGCGCTTGGTGTTCGAGATCGTAGCGGGTCATGGTTCGGTTTGCAGCCATTGGGGTACTCCTTATAAAAAAATTTGCAATCAGCCGCGCTCGGCTGTGTTCGAATATTTGTTCTAATTACAAAGATATTGTATAGAACGTGCGTTCGAATCGCAATAGGTTTTTAGATATTGGGAAAAGTTGTGGGATATAAGAAGAAATTGGGAAAAGCGCAGTAGATGACCTAGAGAATCAAAAAACGCCAGATCTTTTTGCAAGATCTGACGTTCCTAACCCAATGCTTTGTTATTTCGCTGCGAAGTAACGGCGTTGGCAATGCGCGTTTGAATTTTTCCAACGCTATGGCACCTTCAATGTGCTCGCGTCATTCGCGTTATAAGTCGTAAATTAGGTTAGTCAGGATAGTAACCCCAACCCGTTTCAGAGGAATACCAATGGCTGGTTGTCTCCGTTCCTACATAGTAAAGCAGCATAAAGTCTGCGCCATCGTTGAGGCGTTCATAGCTTTGAATTAAGTCTTTGACATCTGGGTTCGCAAACGTATAGTCAGAGAGATCTGCGGGGAATTCTCCGGTATCAATTTTCTTTTCGTAGACATAGCCAACAATTTGGCTGGCTTCGTTCTGAATTCCCCAAAGACGCAGGCCAAGACCCAGTTGACGCGGCACAATTGCAAGCGCTAGCAGCACCACAGCTAGTCCAGCCAGCACAGTAGAGCGTCGAATGGCAATGGCTGTAAATGCAATATTGAGAACGATGATGACAAAGATCAAAAGCGTGCTGAATATTTCGCCAATTGTTTCATAGGCTAGGACTGCACAAAATAGCTCGATGGGCACGACACACCCTAGGAGCATCCAAAATAACGCTGTTTCTGACTTAATCATGAGCGGGATTATGCAATATCAACGTGCTAATCCGGCCAATGGATCGAATAGTATGGCTACGCGGAAAGGCTACGGCATCAAACTGAATCAAAAAACGCCAGACCTTTTTGCAAGATCTGGCGTTTTGTTTAGTTGATCATCACTTCTATTGGCTCTTCGTAGAGCGGACCTGTCCGCCTACGCGGGGGCACATCCATGGTGAGTGGGTCAAATCCAAGTTTTTCGGACACAATGTAGAGCGGTCTGCGTTTGACTTCGTTGTAAATGCGACCAAGATATTCACCAATAATCCCGAGGAAGATTAGCTGAATGCCGCCGAGAAAGAGCACGCTGGCAAAGGTGCTGGCTTGTCCCAGAAACGCGGTTTCCCAATACAAGCGGGCCAAGATGATGGCTGGGATGCTGATAAATGAAAGCGCCGCAAAGACAAATCCTAATGTCGTTGCCATTTGCAAGGGGACATAGGAAAAGCTTGTGATGCCATCTTTGGCAAAGCGCAGCATTTTCTTGAGCGGATATTTGGTTTCCCCAGCATAACGCTCATGGCGGATATATTTCACTTCGGCTTGCTTGAAGCCAACCCAGACTGACAGGCCGCGCATGAAACGGTGATGTTCACGCACTTGTTTGAGCGCATTCACAACTTTGCGGTCCATCAGGCGGAAGTCGCCAGTGTCTACTGGTATCTTTAGCTCCGTCATGCCATCGATGACGCGATAGAACATTGACGCGGTGAACGTTTTGAACCATGTTTCTCCAAGGCGCTTTTCGCGTACCGCCAGTACAACTTCGGCGCCGTCTTCCCATGCTTCAATGAGTTCGAGAATAACTTCAGGTGGATCTTGAAGGTCAGCATCGATGACGGTAACAGTGTCACCTTGGGCGAGATCAATGCCTGCCGTAATTGCCATTTGATGGCCGAAATTTCTAGAGAAACTAATAACTTTGACGCGCTCGTCTTTTGCGTGCAAGTCACGCATGATTTCAAGTGAACGATCGGTACTGCCGTCGTTGACAAGAATCAGTTCGGCAGTGCCATTGATCTTGTCCATCACAGCGCTCATGCGCTTATAGAGTTCCGGCAACACTTCTTCTTCAAAGTAAATTGGAACAACAATGGAATGAAAAGGTTTGTTCATAAGATGGTGAGTTTCCAGTCAAAGGGCTCGGAAATTTAATTCAATTCCCCATAGTCTATAGCGCACTTTGCATGGTCTTAAATAACTAGCGTGTGATTTCAGTATAAACCCATTTTTGATTCGAATTTGTTGTGAGTTTGTTGAGAGAGCTAGCGAATGCGGAATGCGTAATTTGCTGCGAGTGAAGCGTCATGACGAATTACACTTTAGGCATTACCTTGTATGATCTAACCATGCCGATTGAATACTGTGATTTGTACGATAGCAACGCCAAGCCGATTGGCAAAACCATTCTGCGCGGCGAGCGGCCTGAGCCGGGTGAACATTACCTCGCGGTACACGTCTGGATTCGCAACGCCCAAGGTGAGTACTTAATTCAAAAGCGTTCCCCTGAGAAGTCTTTTCCAAATATTTGGGCGGCGACTAGCGGCGCCGTGAGCACAGGCGCAACGAGTCGGGAGACTTGTCAGCAAGAAGTACAGGAAGAATTGGGCGTCCATACCCCAGTTGAAGACTTTCGATATATAGCGCTGTGGCCGTCTGGACATGTGTTAATTGAAATTTGGCATGTCACGGCAGAAATTGAGATTGAGGCCATCACGCTGCAGCCTGAAGAGGTTGTCGCTGCGAAATGGGTGGATGTTGATACGCTAAAACAAATGATTGCAGACGGCGTTTTTCTAGACAACGGTGGCAATTATTTTGAATTAGGCAAGGTATTTGATTCGTAGTTACTGTTGGTAACCATTATTCGTTAGTAGTTCGCAGCTAACTAATTTCCCCTTCGCAGACTTTCGAATTACGCACCCACACACGCGACAAGCGCGTCGCTACGCCTGCTTGGCAGCGCATATCTTCCTCATACACTGTGTTTATATTTCTCCTACATTCGCTACGTAATATAGAGACATCGAATGCGTAAATCCTAATCCGTAAGGTGTAATTCGTAATGCACTTGAATTCATTGCGACCTTTACAGAGCCTGCGTTGAAAAGAGCCAAGTTACGCATTTC
>JAHDBS010000342.1:0-3177 GCA_020630225.1 Anaerolineales bacterium
ACACTGAGATATAGAAATAAAAACAGGCTTCTCAAGTGAGAGGCCTGTTTTGGTTTCTAACCTAACCCGAAATTTCGAGATGACTCATGTTTGTAATTTCAGCAACGCCTTATCCACTAATAATCTGATTAGGCGGCAAAAACTGCTTCTCTTCTAGCAGCACCAGTGTTTCAGTCCGCAGCACCCCTTCAATTTGGTTGATACGCCGAATTGTTTCCCCAAGTTCATCAACATCCCGCGCCCAAATCGTGAGCAACCCATCGACATCGCCGAGCGGATTCTGGAACCGCGTTAGCCCCGGAATTGTTTCCAGATGATGCGAAATATCATTCACATGCCCGCCAGAGTCGCGCCGAATAATCACGATTGCTTTGATCAAATATCCCAGCACCTTTGGATTGATAATCGGCTGATACGCCTCAATCACACCAGCGGCTTCCATGCGCTTGATTCGGCCGCGAATTGTAGACGCAGGTTCATCAATTTGATCGGATATTTCAGATACCGGAGAGCGCGCATCTTTATACAAAACTTCCAGAATTCGTTTGTCGAGGTCAGACAATTTATATATTTCGTGCATATCGCGAATTTTGCGCATTCATTTGAAGAAAATTACGAGTGTTGTGCGCATTCCTTGTATTATGTGACCGAATCTATCATAATTTTTGAGAAATTAGCGAAAATCAAGCTTGTTAGTTTACAGAGTGACGAGCATACAAATTACCTGCAAAAGTTCACTCTGTTCATAGACCGACAACCGAACCAACCAACACTTTATGACAACAATTAGCGAAGAGCTCTTAGCGAGCCTGAAAGACAACGGGGCAGACTTTTTTGCCTCCGTGCCCTGCAAACTGCTAGGTGACATGATCAATCTGCTTGGCGCAGATGACAGCATCTCATATATTCCTGTTGCCCGCGAAGAAGAAGGCTTAGGCGTCTGTGCTGGCGCGTTCTTAGGTGGCAAGACTCCTGTTTTGGTCATGCAAAATACAGGGCTGGGCACCATTGTGACTTCGCTCTACTCGCTCGGTTTGTTCTATAACTTGCCGATCACAATGATCGTGAGCCATCGTGGGTCACCTGGTGAAAAAATTGGCACCCAAATTCCAATGGGACGCGCCTCACGGCCACTTATGGAATTGATGGGCATCCCAACCTTCAACTTCAGCGATGGCGCAGACGTTGCCAAAGTTGGCCGCTTGGTGAGCCACGCAAAAGCAGCGCAAAAGCCCGTCGTCGGACTGCTCGACTTTGATTTCTGGGGGAAAGGCTAATGTCTTATCGTCGTTATGAACTTCTCAAAGACTTGGCCCCAGTTTTGGACGGTCAAGCGCTCGTCATTTGCAACATCGGGTTTCCATCTCAGGAACTATATGAGATCAATGACTCGGCAAACAATTTTTACATGCTCGGCTCAATGGGGCTGTCGTCTTCCATTGGCCTCGGCCTTGCTACTACAACAGATAAAAAAGTCGTTTCCATTGATGGTGACGGCAGTGTCCTGATGAATTTGGGCACACTTTCAACAATTGGCAACTATGCGCCCAGTAATTACGTATTACTTCTTGTAGATAACTGTGCTTATGGTTCCACTGGTGATCAGCCAACGCATACCGGCGGCAGCACTGATCTGGCCGCGATTGCGCGTGCGACTGGCGTTGCCCACGTGCACGAATGCACAGAACGCGACACTATTGATGTATTGCAACACTGTCTCGACACTGAAGGGCCACACGTCATTGTCGCCAAAGTCGATGCTGGTAGCCCGAAACTTAAGCCAATTCCAATGGATCCCGGTTACATTCGCGATCGATTTAGACAAGCGGTAAATAGCTAAACCCATTGCCCACTAAGGTTTACGAAGAGCCACTAAGAAACTTCGTGCTCTTCGTGGATTCATCTCAGGAAAGAACATGGCAAAAATTCTAAAAGCTGGCATTAGTGAGGAAGATGCGTTTGCGATTGACTCACAAGTACAGCAAACCGTCAGCGCAACGCTTGATGCAATTCGGACCCGCGGCGATGAAGCTGTCCGTGAGCTTTCGGTACGCTTCGACAACTGGTCACCTGCATCCTTCAAGCTTTCACAAGCAGAAATTGATGCGGCGGTTGCATCACTCACCGCTGAAGAACGTGACGTCATCGATTTTGCAATGGCGCAGGTTGGGGGCTTTGCAAAGCTCCAGCGCGAGTCCTTGGTTGATGTTGAGTCTGAAACGCTACCGGGCGTGATCTTAGGCCACAAGCATATTCCGGTGCAGCGCGTTGGCTGTTACATTCCTGGCGGCCGCTTCACGCATGTTGCTTCAGCTCAAATGAGCATCTTGACGGCAAAAGTTGCGGGGGTGCCAAACGTCATCGCTTGTACGCCCCCTAACAATGGTGAAATTCCACAAAAGACTGTGGCAGCTATGCACCTCTGTGGTGCAGACGAGATCCATATTATTGGCGGCATTCAAGCGTTAGGGCGCATGGCCTTTGGCACTGAAAGCATGGAAGCAGTTGACATGATTGTTGGCCCGGGCAACGCCTATGTCGCTGAAGCCAAACGGCAATTGCTCGGGCGCGTTGGCATTGACTTGCTCGCAGGCCCAACAGAAGCACTAATCGTTGCCGACGAAACAGTCGATGCCGAACTGGTCGCAACGGATATTCTGGGGCAAGCCGAACATGGCGGGAACTCACCCATCACGTTCATCACCACGAGTGAAAAACTCGCCCGTGAGACTGAGGCTGAAATTCAACGCCTGCTGAAAACCATGCCCACCGCTGAGTATGCCGCGCCAGCGTGGCGCGACTACGGCACCGTGATTTTGGTTGAAGACCACGCGGAAGCGCTTGTTGAAGCGGACAAGAACGCAAATGAACACGTCCAGATCATGACCGCTAACGATCAGTTCTTTCTGGACAACTTGAAAAATTACGGCTCATTATTTATTGGCCCACGCACAAACGTTGCTTACGGCGACAAAGCGATTGGTACCAATCACACCTTGCCGACAAACCGCGCTGCCCGCTATACGGGTGGCTTGTGGGTAGGCAAGTTCATCAAGACCCAAACCTATCAGCGCATTACTTCAGACGAAGCCAGCGTGCTGATTGGGGAATACACGTCAAAGTACTGCGCAATTGAAGGGTTCTTAGGACACAAAGCGCAGGCAGACATTCGAGTCA
>JAHDBS010000342.1:3277-5248 GCA_020630225.1 Anaerolineales bacterium
CAAGCAGGCGCTAACATTGTGCTTGCCGCTCGGAGTGAAGACAAGCTGCGCGCCGTCCAAGCTGAGGTCCAAGCACTTGGCCGCCAAGCATTGGTTGTGCCAACGGACATCACCCAGCGTGATCAAGTTCAGCAATTGGCAGATGCCACTTTTGCCCACTTTGCTCGGATTGATGTTTTAGTCAACAATAGTGGTATCGCTGGACCTGTCGATGCACTTTGGAAACTAAATGCCGACGAATGGCAATATACTTTTGATGTCAACGTCAATGGCGCTTTCTATTGCTGCCAAGCATTTATTCCAGCCATGGTTGCGCAAGGCGCAGGATCGGTCATTACCATTGGGTCAATGACTGGCAAACGTCCGATGTTACATCGGACGGCGTATACATCAACAAAAATGGCGCTAGTTGGCATGACGCGCACCCTTGCTTGGGATTTAGCAGACTCAGGCGTGCGTGCTAACCTTATTTCACCGGGCGCAGTTGCCGGGAAACGAATGGAGAATTCGTTTGTCGCACAATCAAAAGCCCAAGGCTTGCCCGTCGATGAAATTCGCGAACAGTTTACGGGCGTATCACCACAGAAAATTTTGACGCCGCCGGAAGACGTGGCCCAAACTGCCGTCTTCCTCGCGTCTGATCTTGCAACATCCATCACCGGAGAGGACATCAACGTGTCGGCGGGTGTTGTTATGTACTAAGAGTAAAGAGTAACGCGCTTTGCGCTAGAGAAAGAGTAGAGAGTTCTTGCTGCTAGCCTCTTTCTCTCTACTCTCTACTAACTCGTCTGGGAGGACACACACTATGCTTCAATTTCGTCGAGATCTAAGCAACCCTGGCCGCATTCCGCTGCTGGGAATGGTGAGAGCTTGGCGCTTGATGCGCAAAGGACGGCTGCATCGCTATGGGGAAGCGAGCAGCAACGCACTTGAAGTGCGCGAATTCGAACAAGAATATGCCGAGTATATGGGCAGCAAATATTGCGTGGCTCTAAATTCTTGTGGCTGCGCGCTTTTTATTGCTCTCAAAACTGTTGGGGTGAAACCTGGCGACAAGGTGCTTGTGAATGCCTTTACGCTGGCCCCTGTGCCGGGCGCAGTCGCACACTGCGGTGCCCAGCCAGTTCTAATCGAAATCAATGAAGACTATCTCATTGACCTCAATGACTTCGCCGAAAAAGCCAAGACATCTGGCGCAAAGGTATTGTTACTGTCACACATGCGCGGCCACATCGCGAACATGGACGAACTCGTCGCGATTTGTAACGAACACAATATCACCCTGATTGAAGACTGTGCCCATACCATGGGCGCACGCTGGAATGGACAACTCACGGGGACTTTCGGCAAAGTTGGCTGTTTTAGCACCCAAACGTTCAAACACATCAACTCTGGCGAAGGCGGCATTCTGGTGACCGATGACCCTGATGTCGCGGCCCAAGCCACGCTCTTTTCCGGTAGCTATATGCTCTACGCACAGCATGGCGCGCGCCCAAGCGATGAAGTCTTTGCGAAGTGGAAAACCGTGACACCTAACTTCAGCATGCGCATGAGCAATATGGCCGCAGCGGTACTGCGTCCACAGCTAAAACGACTCGACTCCCGGGCTCAAGGCTGGAATCAACGCTATCAATGGATGGAAGAGCAGCTTGAGAGCGTACCGCACTTACGCCTTCCCAAGCGTGACGCGCGAGAAGGCTATGTTGCTAGCTCTATCCAGTTCAATTTAGTTGGCCTGACGCCAGAAGAAATGCAGACCTACCAAGCCAATTGCGCCGACCGCGGTGTATTTCTAAAATGGTTTGGCAATGTGGATGCTGTGGGCTTTACCAGTTCCCATCGTAATTGGGAATATATGGAAAACGAAGCCGAACTGCCTGCGACGGATGACATCATGCAAGGCCTGTTTGATATGCGCATCCCGCTGTCGCTCAATCGCCTGAATGCGATTGTCATTGGCCGCATTATGCG
>JAHDBS010000343.1:0-3318 GCA_020630225.1 Anaerolineales bacterium
AAGCTAAAAGCTAAAAGCTAAAAGCTAAAAGCTAAAAGGATCTTACTCAAGACATCGCATCAGGTTCATTAGCCATTAGCAAATTAGCATTTAGCCTACGAACTTGTCGGTCCATTGATCTTATTATCATCATCCCATTTGGCACGAGATGTACTGCGTTGTACGCCTGCTTTGCCAATGACATCTTTGCCGAACTTATCGCGTAGCGAGTCTAGGGTTTGCTGTAGCTGTTCGGTTTCTTCAGCTTGCACGTCCCACAGACCAATTTGACGCCCCATACCTTCGGAGAAGCCGCTGACGCCCACGCCAATCAGACGTACTGGTTTACCTGCGTGCCAGTTAGCATGAAACAACGCTTTGATCTCGTTATAAATTTGATCGTCGCTAGAAATCGGCTGTGATACAGTCGTTTGCCTTGACAGCGTGGTGAAGTCAGGCCAGCGCAGCTTGAGTTTGATCGTGTTGGCTACCAACGATTGTTTTCGTAAACGGCTGCCAACCGACTCAGATAAACGCCGCAAGGTTTGCTCTAACTTGCGCTGGTCGATGACATCTTTTGTGAAGGTTGTTTCATTACTAATGGACTTAACTTCACGCTCGGTTGATACCGGTCGATCATCGATGCCTTTCGAACGGCGTGCGAGATCAGCGCCCCACTTGCCAAAGCGCTCGACGAGGCCAGCATCTGGCCAAGCCGCTAGCTCGCCGATTGTCGTGATCCCTAGCTTGTTGAGCTTTTCAGCCATTTTTGGCCCAACGCCCCACAGCTCTTTGACCGGCAACGGTGCCAAAAACGCCGCTTCTTGCCCTGGCGGCACAATCTTGATGACGTTGGGCGGACGATTACCACGCTTTTCTGCCTTGCCAATATTGTTAGCAATTTTGGCGACAAGTTTATTAGCAGCCACGCCTAACGAACAAGGCAAATTGAGTTCACGGTTGATCTGACGTTGTAAGTTACGCGCGATGTCTGAGGCCCGGTCAGGTAAGTCACTGACATCAATGAAGGCTTCATCAATCGAGAGTTTTTGCACTAAGGGGGAAAGATTTTCAAGGTAGGTCATTACCTGCCGTGACACCTCGCCATAGTTGCCATGCTGCCCGCGAATAATAATCAGGTCAGGGTAGCGCTGGACGGCACGTGCCATGGGCATCGCAGAGTGGATGCCATATTGCCGGGCAGCGTAAGACGCTGCGGCCACAACCCCGCGGCCAGTCGGACTGCCGCCCACGACGAAGGTCTTACCACGTAATGCCGGATCACGGTTTTCCTCAACTGAACAGAAAAACGCATCCAAATCAAAGTGCAAAATTTTGCGATGTTTCACCGATGTCAATGTTATAGTTAGTGGATTATTTTGCTGGCCAACATCATTTTTGTCTGCCAGGCTGAAAGCAGGTAATCGCGATTACGACTACGAACACGAGAAATCTTTCGGTTCGGGCGTACTCATCTGTAAGCAAACTAGAGCCTATGTCTGAAGAAATCTCAGATGCCGAGTTGGTAAGAATGGCGCAAGCCGATCCGGAACATTTCGGATTGATATACGAACGGTATCTCACGCGCATCTACAACTATATATATTATCGTACTGGTAATGAGCAAGATGCTGAAGACTTAACTGCCCGCGTCTTTATTCGGGCGATGAACCACATCAAGAACTATAAAGACCGTGGGTTGCCCTTCTCTGCTTGGCTCTATCGCATTGCGCACAACTTGGTTGCCAACTGGCACCGTGACAACTCCCGCCGCAAAACGGTATCGATTGATGCCGCCCTTTCGCACAGCATCCCCACTGATGTCCCTGAATTCATTACGGAAACCATTGAAGACCAGGAAATGCTCTTAGACGCCATTCGCGCCCTGCCCGGCGAACGGCAACAGCTCCTCATTTTGAAGTTCGTTGAACATATGTCAAACGCCGAAATTGGCGCGATAATGAATCGGAGCGAAGGTGCCATCAAAAGCTTGTATCACCGCACGTTACTTGCTTTACGAGATCAAATCTTACGGCAACAGAATAACCTAGAAAGTAAAGAGTGAGAGCACGCGCTGCGTGCTAGAGATAGATACAGACATCTTTGGCCCCAGCCATTGTGATAGCACATAGGCATATTAGCCTCTGTCTCTCTACTCTGTCTCTATCTACACTTCTCAAACGATCTCGAATTCCGTCACTATTATTTCGAATGAGGGTTGTATAGGGTACAGAATCACTATGCCAGATAACATTCAAATTTCAGGGCAAGAGCCCAAAATTTCTAAAAGCCGCGATTATTTCAGCGAGGCATTGCAAACTGCGCAACAAGTGCGCAGCACGCTAGAGCCGGTTGAGGTTTCACAATCGTTCGCGGACCGTTTACGCGCGCAGTTGGATGCGAACGTCGAAAACGCCCGCGAGATGATGGTGGTGCAAGAGGAGCGCAAAAACAAACGCCAATGGATGATGGCGGGCACCTCTGGGTTTGTCTACCTTATTGCGCTGGCATACTTGAGCTATCGGCTGACAAAACGGCTTTCGAAACGTGTCTTCTTCTGGCGCAGAACGAAAGCCACAGAAGAGGTTGTCATTGACAGCGAAGTCATCGTTGAGGATGCAGAAGTAATTGAAGAGTAAATATTGAAACTGACAGTCAAACGGCTGTCAGTTTTTGTTTAAACGCATAGGATATTACGCCGCGGCGTGTCACTACCTCGATTATTATGGTTGATCATGTAGAGGCGTGCCCGCCGGGCCGACTCGGGCATGGTTTTCCCAGAATAACCCTCAAACATTGTGTAATCACATTTCACCCCCAAGCCCAAACGACAGCACGTGTCATTCAGAGCGCGAACGAAATAGTCCCAAGTAGCCATGGTTGATAGTCGCGCGAAGAATCTGACTACTGCCATACAAACACAATCGTTCTAGGCAACACTAAGTCCAGATGGTTCGCACGCCAACAGCTGTATAAATTCAAAGGATCGTCGTTCGTGCTCTCCATGACACGATCGTTATGCTGTTGAAGAAGAGGCTCTTCACGCACCTTGACACCGCCACTTTGGACACGCGACATGATGCATCATGTCACTACCTCGAATTCACGGTTAAACCCGTAGAGGCGCGCCCGCCGGGCCGACTCGGGCATGGGTTTCCCAAAACAAACCTCAAACATTGTGTAATCACATTTCATCCGCAAGCCCAAACGACAGCACGTGTCATTCAGAGCGCGAACGAAATAATCCCAAGTAGCCATGGTTGATAGTCGCGCGAAGAATCTGCCTACTGCCATACAAACACAATCGTTCTAGGCAACACTAAGTCCAGATGGTTCGCA
>JAHDBS010000343.1:3418-5230 GCA_020630225.1 Anaerolineales bacterium
CTACTGCCATACAAACACAATCGTTCTAGGCAACACTAAGTCCAGATGGTTCGCACGCCAACAGCTGTATAAATTCAAAGGATCGTCGTTCGTGCTCTCCATGACACGATCGTTATGCTGTTGAAGAAGAGGCTCTTCACGCACCTTGACACCGCCACTTTGGACACGCGACATGATGCATCATGTCACTACCTCGAATTCACGGTTAAACCCGTAGAGGCGTGCCCGCCGGGCCGACTCGGACATGGGTGAATCCCCCATTCCCGGCCCCATTCCCCGCACCACACATACAATATTCAAAACCAGAGACCCTTTGCCACACCCCGAGTCGCCCCTGCGGGGTCGCCTCTACGGTAATAATGAGATCTGCCTCATACTGTGTTGACACTGACCGTCGGTCAGCGTACAATCGAAGGGTAAATGACCGTCGGTCATCCACACCAAAACTTGTCGCAAACGCTATACTTACATTTAGAAATTTAGTTTGTTAGTTGGATGGTTAGTGAAGACTGCTTTAGAGCGGGAAACACCTGCCAGCAAACTAGCCCACCTACAGACCCACCCACAAAACACTATGAGCAAATACAGCATTCAGTCAGCAGCCGTTGTCGGTTCTGGCACTATGGGCGGCGGGATTGCCGCGCTGCTCGCGACGATTGGCATTCCTGTCAAACTTTTTGACATTGCGCCTCGCGAGTTGGACCCTAAAGAAGAAAAAGCTGGGCTTACGCTTGAAAGCCGCAAGGTGCGCAATCGTATTGTTGAAAGCAATATGGCCGCCTTGAAAAAGCAGCGCCCGCCTTCTGTTTTCTCGAAAGCAGATCTTGAACTGATTACGCCAATGAACTTGGAAGACGACTTTGCTGAACTTGGCAAAGTGGACTGGATCATTGAAGTCATTGTCGAAAATCTCAAGATCAAGCAAAGCTTTTTTGAAAAGCTCGAAGGCGTAATTAGTGACAGCACGATTGTTACTAGTAACACCTCTGGCTTGCCATTGACCGCAATTGCCGAAGGTCGCTCTGACGGCTTCCGCAGCCGCTTCTTAGGCACGCACTTCTTCAATCCACCCCGCTATCTGAAATTGCTGGAACTCATTCCAACTGCCGATACTGACCCTGAGTTGATCGAATTCTTCAAAGGCTTCGGCGCGACGGGCTTGGGCAAAGGTGTGGTGGTCGCAAAAGACACGCCAAACTTTATTGGGAACCGAATTGGGGTTGCCGTTGGTGGGTTCGACCTGCGCTATGCGCTAGAAAACGGCTACACCGTCGAAGAAGTCGATGCGATTGCCGGGCCGGCAATGGGTCGTCCAAAGACCGCGTCTTTCCGTCTAAACGACTTGGTCGGTGTGGACATTATGTATCACGTCGCGCAAAACGCGATTGCTGCCTTACCAGATGATCCAGACGCTGGTGCTTCAGAAGGGCCAGCCAAAGAACTGATGGATGCGATGATGGAACGCAAGTGGCTGGGGAACAAAACCGGCGTTGGGTTCTACAAGAAAGTAATGAACAAGGGCAAGAAAGAGTTCCACGTGCTCAACCTTGAAACGATGGAACACGAAGCGCCCACCAATCCGAAGTTTGACGCAATCAAAGCCGCGCGCAAGGCGTCGCGCACCGTTGGCGGACGCATCAAAGCCTTGACCGCCAGCGATGATAAGGCTGGTAAGTTCGCGTGGAACAGCACCGCGTTTGCAATGTCATACTCTGCGCGGCGCGTGCCAGAAATTGCCGACGAAATTGCCGCTATTGATAACGCCATGAAGTGGGGTTTCTCCCACGAAATGGGACCGTTCGAAATTTGGGA